>DAOUCS010000027.1:0-29806 GCA_034431815.1 Dehalococcoidia bacterium | reverse complement strand
ACGAGGCGGAATCGAGGGGAGCCACCGTCGTCGGCGTGGCGGTGGACGGCTGCGTCGCCGGCATCTTGGCTATCGAGGACGAAATCAAGCCTACGGCGCCGCAAGCTGTAGCAGCCCTCCGGAGGATGGGCCTGCGCGTCATCATGGCCACCGGTGACCACGAACGAGCCGCCCGGGCGGTTGCGGCGAAGGTGGGGATCGACGACGTGCGGGCGGGGCTGAAGCCCGCGGACAAGCTCGCGCTGGTACGGGAGCTGCAAGCGCAGGGCATGCGGGTGGCCATGGTCGGCGATGGCATCAACGACGCGCCGGCGCTGGCCCAGGCGGACATCGGGATCGCCATGAGCACGGGCACCGACATCGCTATCGAAGCGGGCCACGTGGTGCTCCTCCACGGCGACATCGCCAAGGTGGCCGAGGCGATCGCACTGGCGCGGGCCACCATGCGGACCATCTGGCAGAACCTGGCCTGGGCCTTCGCTTACAACACGCTGGCCATTCCAGTCGCCGCGGCCGGCTTGCTCAATCCCCTCATCGCCGGTGCGGCGATGGCCTTCAGCTCGGTTAGCGTCGTGGCGAACAGCCTCCGCCTCCGCACGCGGGCACGCGCCATCGCCGAGAGCGTGGGCAACGCGTTCATCGCCCCGAGCCAGAACTTCTTCCGCGCCACCAAGGAGCCGCTCCTGGGGCTCGGCGCGGCGGCGCTCGTGCTCGTAATTCCGTGGATTGTGTTCGCGGGAATCGGCCAGGGATGGTGGTAAGCGGGCGTTCACCGGACGGAACCTTCGCCTGCTACACTTCGGGGCGATGAAGCGCGCTCCCAGCCGTCCCGTTCGTGCGGGCCGCGTCGTCATCGGCGGGGGGAACCCGATTGTCGTGCAATCGATGGCCGCCACCCGCACGCAGGACGTCGAAGCGACCGTCGCCCAGGTTCGGATGCTCCACGAAGCAGGCGCCGGGCTCGTTCGGGTGGCAGTCGACAGCGTGAAGGACGTCCAGGCACTGGCGGAAATCCGGGCCCGCGTGCCGGAGGCGAACCTCGTTGTCGACCTCCAGGAGAACTACCGGCTCGCCGCGCAGGTCGCGCCGTACGTCGACAAGATCCGCTACAACCCCGGCCATCTTTACCACCACGAGAAGCAGAAGTCGGCCCGCGATAAGGTCGCCTTCATCGCCGAGGTGGCAGCGCGGCACGACCTCGCCCTCCGCATCGGTGTGAACTGCGGCTCGGTGGACCCCGAACTGGAGGAGAAGTTCCGCGGTGCCGACCCGCCCGAACTCGACGGCGTCTCGGCGATGGTGGAGAGCGCGCTGCAGCACGCGGGCTACCTGGACGATCTCGGATTCGACCGCTACGTCGTCTCGCTCAAGGACAGCAATCCGCGGAAGGTGATCGAAGCGAACCGCCGCTTCTTCGCGGTCCGGCCCGACGTGCCGCTCCACCTGGGTGTCACCGAGGCCGGGATGCTCCCCGATGGCGCGATCAAGACGCGCATTGCCTTCGAGCAGCTTCTCTCCCAGGGGATCGGTGACACGATCCGGGTGTCGCTTACGCTCCCCTTCGCGGAGAAATGGAGGGAAGTTGAAGTCGGCAAGCAGATCATCGCCGACATCGAAGCGGGGCGGTTCCGGTCGGTACCGAAGTTCCTCGAAGGGGGGCTGAACATCATCTCCTGCCCGAGCTGCAGCCGGGTCGAGAACGAGGCGTTCGTCGACCTGGCCTTCAAGGTGCGGGAGATGGCCCGGTACGCGAAGGACTACGACATCACGATCGCGGTGATGGGCTGCCGGGTGAACGGCCCGGGCGAGACGGACGATGCGGACCTGGGCCTCTGGTGCGCACCGACGTTCGTGAACCTGAAGCGGGGGAGCGAGCACCTCGGGGCGTTCCGCTACGACGAGGTACTGGACCGGCTGAAGGAGGAGCTCGACCGCCTCATCGAAGAGAAGCGAGCCGCCGCCCAGACGCGCTCTTAAGGCCAATTCGGTTGCCGCGTTCAAACGGGAACGGGGCCGGAAAGAGGCCGGCCCCGGCATGTGTCGAAGGTTGGTGGAGACGCGGGGGAATCGAACCCCCGGTCCAGCGAGGTTCGGCTCCGGGCTTTCTACAGGCTTTCCCACCGTTTCAGCTCTCGCCGGAAGCCTTCGGAGGTGGGCCCCATGGCTCCCGGCCAGCCGATGCATCTTGGGCGAACGGTATCGGCGTCGGTTCGCCGCACCCCGGCTTTTGCGTCGCCCTCAGGGAGCTCCGCCGGGGCGGGATCTCCCGAGGACGCTCACCGCGTCTTAAGCGGCGAGAGCGAGCTGGCGATCGTTGGCGCCTATTTTTCGGCCGCCGGTTTTACGAGGGTGACGGCCAACCTCGGCCTGCTGCCCGGCTACCTGCCCTCCTGTCGAATCCTTTCGTCCCCGTCTCCTGACGCTATGCTAGCACACGTGTTCGAATCGGTCACACCCCCCGCCGGAGCTGACGGGCGATCTCCCGCGCCTGTTCACGCTCGCGGATCTTCTCCCGCTTGTCGTACTTCCGCAGCCCTCTGGCCACACCCAGCTCCACCTTCGCTTTGCCGTCCTTCAGGTACAGCGAAAGCGGGACCAGCGTCAGCCCCTTCTGGGCGACAAGCCCCGCCAACCGTGAGATCTCCTTCTTGTGCAAGAGGAGCTTCCGGCTCCGTTTCGGGTCCTGGGGGGTATAGCCCGCGCTCTGGTACGGCGCGATGTGCATCTCCTCGAGCCAGACTTCGCCATCGCGGATGCGGGCGTAGGCACCCTGCAGGTTCACCTTCCGCTCGCGGATGGACTTGATCTCGGGACCCGTCAGGACGATGCCCGCCTCGTACGACTCGAGGATTTCGAAGTCGTGCCGGGCGCGCCGGTTCTGCGCGATGACGACCCGTTCCGCCATGAGCGAACGTCTCCCAGCAGGCCCTCATCGGCCCCGCAGCAGGTCGATGGCCGCGAAGAGCTGGATGTCGCCTTCGTTGACGTAATCATCCTGGGTCATCGGGACCTCGACGTCGGGCGTGACGCCGAGACCTTCGATGTCCTTCCCGCTCGGCCGGAGCCACCGGCCGACGGTGACGTAGAGAGCCCCGCAGCCCTCCGGGAGCCCGCACTTGGAGAGTTCGATGGCCTGGTTGACCGTTCCCTTCCCGAAGCTCCGCGTCCCTACGACCTTCGCCCGCCCGTGGTCCTGGAGCGCAGCAGCCATCACTTCGGCTCCGGACGCGCTGGAGCTGTCGACGAGGATCACCAGCGGGATGGTCGTCGCCAGGCCGCCAGGCGCCGCATCCCACGTTTGGCGCCGTCCCTCGGCGTCGACCTCGGTGAGGATGATGCCACTGTCGAGAAACTCGTCGGTAACCTGGACAGTGGCGCCGAGGAGGCCTCCCGGGTTCGCCCGAAGGTCGATGATGAGCCCCCGATACCCTTTCCGCTCGACGTCGGCAAGTTTCTGCCGGAGCTCCGCGAGGGTCCGATCGTGGAACTGGGAAATGTGGACGTAGGCGATGTCGGTGACCTCGTTGCCGTTCCGGTCCACGAGCTTCGTCCCTGATTCGCCGGGGATGACCTCGAGCGGCGGTTCCGTAAAGACGCTTTCGATAAGGATGTCACCGCGGACGATGGTAATTTCCTCCACCGTGCCGTCCGTGTGCTTCACGGTGAGCGTTACCTCCGTGCCCGCAGGGCCGCGGATCTTCTGGACGGCCTGCACCGAAGTCCAGCCGTCGGTCGGCTCGCCGTTGACCGCGAGGATGATGTCGCCGGGGCGGATGCCGGCCCGTTCGGCCGGGGAATCGCGGAAGGGCGCCACAATTTCGATGACGCCGTTCCTATCGGTGACGCTGGCGCCGATGCCCTGGTAGGTCGAGCTCAGGTCCAGAGCACCGGCGGCGACATCGGCGGGCGAGAGGTAGGACGTGTGCGGATCGTTGAGGAGCCGAAGGATCCCCTCGATAGCCGCCTGCCGCACGGCCTCCGGCGTCAGGAGGTCGCCGTCGACATGGTTCTGGCGCAAGACCTCGTAAATCTCGTCCAGGAGGGCGGCTCCAACGGGGTCGTTCTGCGAGGTTGCCGGTGCCGTAGCGGGTGCGGAGGCAGTTTCGTCGGAGCGGAGATCGTGGACCAGGTAGCCCAGGCCGAAGGCAAGGGCGACGATCGCCAGCAGCAGGAAGAACGGCACGGCGACGCGGGCGACGCGGGTCGTGAGGGGAAGTTGGGGGGCCTCAACGGTGTTCATTCGCCTTCCGGGGGAGCGGGGTTCTCCCCGAGTCTAGCGGTCGCCGTTCCGCGGCGGCAATCGAACCGATAACCGGGGGTTTACAGCGGAATCGCAGGTGCGAAGAACGCGAGCTCGGCCGCCGGTCCAACCGCCCACGGTGCGCCCCGCTCGCCCGTCCACCACAGCAGCCGCGGCTGCCCGTCTCCGAGGAGCGGAGAGAGCCCATCGCCCAGCAGAAACCCGTACACCGCGAAGCACGTGCTGTCGGCCGGCCACAGACGGTGGGATCGCTGGAACTGGTCGAAGAAGGCGAACACCGTAGCCTGCCCGGCCGAGGGGAGGAACCAATCCGAAACGGCGAGAAGCCGTCCGTCCTGCGCGTCGCGCATATGAACCATGAGCCGGCCATCGGGTCGCTGCCCGGGCACCACCACTGCGATTCGGCGGCCGTCCGGCGCGGGGAAGAAGGCCTGCAGCGGGCCGCGGTAGAGGACGGCCTCTACGCCTTCTCCGCCGATGCGCAGCAACCGGTCGAAGAACGACTGGTCGGGGCTGCCCGCGGCGGCGACAAGGAGCGTTCGCGCCCCCGGCACGAACGAAAAGGCCACGCTTCCCTCGAAGCGCGCCCACGCCTCGGCAGCTCCCCGGTCGGCGGGCGGGCCGCACCAAATCTCGACGCGCGATTCCCGCACGACGGCGTACGCCATGAGCGCGTTGTCGTCGGAGAAGGCTGGTGTGCGGAATCCGGCCGCGTTGCCGCCAGCGATCGTCCGCCGGGTTCCGGCTACGCGATCGAAGAGGTCGAGATTCGCTTCGTGATGCACCAGCAGCCAGCGCCCATCGGGCGACCACGCCGGGAACAGGGGGGCGCCCGCTACCAGGGTGCTCGTCTCGGGCCCGTCGGCGGCGAGGAAGAGCGTGAGTCCGTTCGCCGTAGTCGCGACGAAGGCCAGTTCGGCCCCCGACGGACTCCAATAGACATAATGGGGGATACCGGGTCCGAGCAGGGGGCTCGCTCCCGCAGGCGTCACATACAGCTGGGCGATGAGTTCCCCGGAGCGCCGCAAGATCGTCAGACGGCTTTTGAGGTCACCGCCCTGCCAATCGAGGAAGGACACCGCGAGTCGGTCGCCGGTGGGCGACCACACCGGCCAGCGCCCGCCGGCGGCGACGAGGGTCGTGGAGCGGCCCTCGAGGACCGCGATACCCCCGCGCGGGCGCTGGAGGACAAGGGGGGCGGTGAGGTGCGGCTCGTCCAACGGCGGGCAGTCCTCGACTGCAGGTATTGGCTAGGAACGGCCTCGCCGGTCACGATATCGCGGTGCCTCGCCAGGGTCACGGCCTCACGGAAGCCAACGTTGGCGTCACTCCGGTGCTCAGGCCGGCGCGGCAGCTCTGGACTCGAGCCGGAACCCTTGGTACCCCGTCGCGGCGACGTTGTCGCAAAACGCCCGGTATACGTCCAAGCCCCCCACGTAGGGGTACACCAGCCGCTGCTTGCCGGGGATGTTGGCGCCGACCCACCACGAGTCCGTCTTCAGGAGCAAAGTCATCGAGGCTACCTGATTGTGATGGTCGATCCAGCTCTGCTCGGCTTCGGCCGTCGGCTCGATGACGTCGTAGCCATGTTCACGCATGTACTCGATGCAGGCCCCAATCCACTCCACGTGCTGCTCGATGGAGACGACCATGTTCGTGAGCACCGAGGGGCTCTGTGGCCCGGTGATGATGAACATGTTGGGAAAGCCGTGGGTCGTGAGCCCGAGGTAGGTGCGCGGCCCCTCGGCCCAGTACTCCTTCAGGCTGATGCCGCCCCGCCCGCGGATGTCCATGGCGAAGAGGGCGCCCGTCATCGCGTCGAAGCCGGTGGCGAACACGATGTCGTCGAGCTCGTACTCGCGATCGGCGGTCTGGATGCCCCGAGGCGTAATGCGAACGATGGGCGAGGTGCGGACGTCGACGAGCGTCACGTTGGGCCGGTTGAAGGTTTCGTAGTACCCGTGCTCCAACGGCGGCCGCTTCGTGCCGAACGGATATTTCGGCGTCAGAAGATCGGCGACGTTGGGGTCGCGCACGATCTGTCGAATCTTCTCCGCGAAGAACTCCACCGCCGTCCGGTTCGCTTCCTCGTTGAGTCCGAGGTCGTTGAAGCATTCCTGGGTAAAGGCGAGCCCGCCCTTCTCCCAGGCGCGCTCGTACACCTGGCGCCGCTCCTCGGGCGGCGTTTCCAGCGCCGAGCGGGTGGCCGGATCGAAGGGGAAGCCGCCCCGGTTCTGCCGCATTTTCTGCCAAATCTTCGGATAATTGCGCTTGATTTCAGCGATCTCCTCGGGTGTGAGCGGCCGGTTCTGACCCGGGATGCAGTGGTTGGGGGTGCGCTGGAACACGTACACGTGCTCGGCCACCTGGGCCACCTCCGGGATCACCTGCACCGCGGTAGCTCCGGTGCCGACCACCCCGACGCGGCGGCCCGTAAAGTCCACCCCCTCCTCCGGCCAGTCGGCGGTGTGGTACCAGCGACCCTCGAACGTCTCCAGCCCTTCGAACTTCGGCAGGTGAGCGGCGTGGAGGCATCCCACCGCGGTCACGAAGTACGGCGCTTCGATCACCCGTCCATTTGCGGTGCGAATGCGCCACACGTTCGCGTTCTCGTCATAATGCGCAGCCGTGACGGTCGTATTCAGATCGATGTCCCGCCGGAGGTCGAGCTTGTCAGCCACCCACCTCAGGTAGGCGAGAATCTCCGGCTGGCGCGCGTACCGCTCGCTCCAGGTCCATTCCTGCAGGATCTCCGGAGGCATGTGGTCGGAGAAACAGTAGTAGACGCTCTCGCTATCGCAGCGGGCACCGGGATACCGGTTCCAGTACCAGGTACCGCCGACGTCGCCGCCCTTTTCGAGAACGCGGACGCGCAGGCCCAGCTTTTGGCGGAACCAGTACAGTGCGTACAGGCCGGCGAAGCCTGCACCGACAACGACGACGTCGTACCGTTTGGCCGACGTTTCATGTGCACCCTCTTGAACGTTCCGGGTGGCGGCTGTCATCGCTGGGCTCCCTCGGGGGATGGTGCCGAGTATCATGCACGCTGGCTGATTCTTTCGCAAGGTGCGAAAGGCTCACGGATACGAGCAGTTCCTGGTGGGCACCGGAGTCGACGGAGCGGGCTCCCTCGGGAACATAACTTATATAGTGCGAAGATCAACATAGCCCTCCGACCGCGGTAGACCCCTCGGCACGGCCGAAGGCATCATCGATTCCCGCAAGGAGGTGCCCGAGCGATGTCGCAGCGCGTGACGGAAACGGAGGTCGCCGTCCGCTCGACCGATGTGGATTCCGACGGCCACGTGAACAACGCCCGCTACTACGAGCACTGCGAGCAGGGCCGCCTCGCGCATCTTGCCCGCCTGGGCGTCATCCGTGCCGAGGCGCGCCGAATCCCGTACCACGGGCTCTTCACCATCGTGGAAACGCGCTGCCGCTACCTCCTCCCGTTGTACTACGGAGACAGGGTGGTCGTGCGCACGACGACAGCCGCGGTTGGCCGCTCGAGCTTTCGGCTCCGATACGAGCTGCTGCGCGACGGTCAGAAAGTCGCCGAAGGCGAGAGCGTCCAGGTGTGGCTGGGCGAGGATGGACGGTCCGCGCCGCTCCCCGAGCAGGTTCGGGCAGCACTCGAGGGGAGCCTTGTGGAAGGCCCCCCAGATGTGCCTGGCCCTGACCCGCAGGGCTGACTCCGAAGCTTCCTCCCCGCGCTAGCTGCCTGCTCCACGCGCTCGTTCGCGGCTGGCGATGAACGCGGTCACCAGCTCCGCGAGGGTCTCCGGCCTCTCCCACATTCCCAAATGTCCCATGCCGGGGACGAGTTCGAGCCGGGCGCCGGGAATTTCGGCCGCCAGGTGGCGGCTGTTCTCCGGCGGCACCATTTCGTCCGCCTCTCCGCAGATCACGAGCACCGGGCAGCGGAGCAGGTGCAGTCGGCCGCAGGCGCTCCATCCGGCCATCGCCTCTTGTTGGCGCAGGACCGCAAAGCGCCGCGGCGGCGATTGGAGGTCCGTTTCCAGGAGCCTGGCAAACGCCTCGGGGTCGCGTTCTCTCCAGCCCGGTGCCGCCATCGCCTCGTTCTGCCGCGCGAAAATCTCCTCCTTGCTCATGCCAGGTACAAGTTGGAGTGCCTCCTGGACACGCCGCCCTGGCCCGACTGCAGAGGGGCCATTATCGCTCGTCCCCTCCAGGACGAGGCCGCGGACGCGGTCGGGGAACCGGAGCGCGAACTCCTGGGCGAGCATGCCGCCTCGCGAGCGGCCGTACACCCAAGCCTGACCGTAGCCGGCCGCGTCGAGCACCGCCGCCATGTCCTCGGCCTCGGCGGCGAGCGAGTAGGGCTCATCCCGTTGCGTGCTCCGGCCGATGTTGCGCGGATCGAAGACGATGACCCGAAACGTGCGCGCCAGCAACTCGGCTAACGGCGCCCAGTGGGCAGCGCGATGTGAAAGGCCGATCACGAGGAGAAGCGCCGGCGCGCCGGAAGGCCCGCTCGCTTCCCACCAGATCTCCCAGTCGCCGGAACGCGCCGCCGGCATCCGCGCCTCCCTCGCTCTCGTCGCCACAGCGCATCGCTCCCCGCCGGGCGATGCCCGCATAATAGCGCCGCGATGCTCCCGGTGGCGCTGCTCGCGATCTTGCCCAGCCGGCGCCTGCTGGCCGCCGTCGTCGTTCTCGCCGCGGTCACCGCCATAGGGATCGTAGGTTATGTCGCCTTGGCCGACATGTCCGCGGTGGACGCCCTCTACCAGACGGTGACCACGCTGACGACGGTCGGCTTCCGCGAGGTGAGGCCGTTCAACACCGCGGCCAAGCTGTTCACCGTGGGTCTGGTGAGCCTGGGGGTCGCGGCCTTTTTCTTCACGCTGACCGTGGCGATCGAAGAAGCGCTGGCGACCGATTACCGCACTCGCTTTGCCCAGAGGAGGATGCGGATGGAGATCGACCGTCTGGAAAACCATGCCATCCTGTGCGGGTTCGGCCGCGTCGGGCAGGAAGTGGCGCGGGAGTTCCGCGAGCGTGGCGTCCCTTTCGTCATCATCGAGAGCAACCCCCAGCAGGTTGAGCTGGCGCGCTCCTTCGGCTACCTCGTGGTCGAAGGCGATGCCGCTGACGAGCGCGTTCTCAACCGCGCCGGCATCGCCCGGGCACGGACGCTTCTCGCTGCCAGTGACTCGGATGCCGGAAACACGTACATCACGCTGACGGCGAAGGCCATCAACCCGAACTGCTACGTGGTCGCCCGCGTCGGGTACCCCCACAACGAAGAGAAGCTCAAACTAGCGGGCGCCGACCGCGTGCTCTCGCTGTACACCCTCGGCGGACGGCGGATGGTGCTCTCAGCGCTTCAGCCGCTGGCAGCGGACTTCATGGACACGCTGGCAGCCGGGCGTCACGGCGACCTCGTCCTCGCGGAGTTCGAGGTGAGCGCAGGGAATCCGTTGGCGGGGCGAACTTGCGCCGAACTGCTGGCGAACACCCGGAACGCGACCCTGCTGGGAATCCGTACCCATGACGGCGAGCTCGTGGTCGGCCCGCGGGGTGACTACATCTTGAGTCCGGGCGACATCGTCATCGTGCTGGCTGAAGAGCGCGACATCGCGGCGATGAGCGCCGGCGGCGTCGCGCCGCGGGCATGAGCCAGGCATGGACCCGCTAGATGCCGGACCGGCCGGTCCCGCTGCACGGGGCGCGTCACCCATGATTCGCCTCGGCTACCCCTGCGAGAACCTCACCCTGGGCGCAACGACCAACAGGACGCTGCATCTCGCCCGCCTCACCCCGGAGACGGTCGCTGCGAAGGTCGATGCGAACCTGCTCGACCTGGAACGGATCCTGCGCTGGAATTACGAGAACGGTATCCGCGTGTTCCGGATAGGCCAGCACCTCGTCCCCTTCGCCTCCCATCCGACGTTCCCCTATCCATGGGCAGCGGTGCATGGTCCGGCCCTGAGACGGCTGGGGGCGCTCGCACGGGACCTCGGGCAGCGCCTTTCGTTCCACCCTGGCCAGTACGTGAATCCCGGGAGCCCCGACCCCGACGTCGCCGAGCGGAGCCTCGCAGAGCTGCGGTACACCGCGACGCTCCTCGACCTCCTCGGCGCGGACGACGGGGTCATCGTTATTCACCTCGGAGGCGTGTACGGCGACCGCCGCCGGGCAGCACAGCGGTTCATCGAAAGTCTGCGCGGGGAGCCCCAAATCCTGCGGTATCTCGCGATCGAGAATGACGAACGGTTATGGACGGTGGAAGACGTTCTCCCGGTCGCGGAGGCGCTAGGAGTCCGCGTCGTCGTCGATGCCCTCCACCACGCCGTGAACCCAGGGCGACTCACCCTCGCGCAGGCCCTCGAGCAGGCCTTCGCGACGTGGAGGGAGCGGCCCGAGGTGCACCTCTCCAGTCAGGCGCCCGGCAAGCGCCCGGGAGCGCACGCAGAACTCGTCGAGCCGGAGGATTTCCGCCGGCTTCTCGATGCCCTCCCGGGTCCCGCCGACGTGATGGTGGAGGCGAAGGGGAAGGAGCGCGCGACCTTGCGCCTTCTCGAGGCGCTGGGACCTCAGGGCTGACGGTCCTCCGCCGCCCCCTTACGGGAGCATCCGGCGTCAGGACAGGCCGCGCACCGCCTTTGCGGCAGCTCCGGCCTCGGCCCGCTCGGCGATCGCCGAGACCAGGTCGCTGAAGATTCGTCGATGGATCGGGTACAGCGACCACCAGTACGAGAAGCCGAGCAGCCCCTTCGGCTCGAAGTAGGCGGTCTGCACCAGCAGCGTACCCCTGTCATCGGGAACCGCTCGCCACTCCAGCCACGCCCGTCCCGGCAGGCGCATCTCCGCCCGCAAGCGAAGGAGGTGCGGGGCTTCGACCGCCTCGACGCGCCAGAAGTCGACCGCCTCGCCCGGGAGGAGCACGTCGGGGTCCCGCCGACCCCGGCGCAGGCCGGGGCCGCCGACGAGCCGGTCGAGGAAGCCCCTGACCTCCCACGCCCAGTCCCAGACGAGCCACCCCCGGTCGCCGCCGAGCCCGCAGAAGACCCGAAAGACGTCTTCGGCACTCGCACGGACGCGAACCACCCGCTCCTCGCGGATGAGTCCCTCCCGATCCTCCAGGCGAACGCCGTGCCCAGCCGACGCTCCCGACCACCGCGTCTCCACCTCGCCCAATGCGATGCGCTGGAGCGCAAGCTCGACTGCCTGCCGGTACGGCATGGGCTCGATCTCGGGGAACAGCTCCCGCGCCCGGCGCGTGTCCGCCAATAGGGGAGCGAGCATCCCCTCCACCAGGTGCGCTGCGAGGCCCGTGGGGATCGGCGTCACGAGCCCCACCCAGAGGGCCGCGAGCCTCGGCGCGAGCACGGGGACCGGCAGGATGACCCGCCTCAGCCCCCGCACCTCCGCGTAGTGCTCCATCATGGCGCGGAAGGTTAGCGGCTGCGCCCCGATTTCGACGACGCCGACCGGCTCCCGCTCCAAGGCGAGGAGGAGGTACGAGAGAACATCCCGGATTGCGATAGGGGAAACGGCGTTGCCGACCCAGCGGGGGGTCACCATGACTGGGAGGCGCTCCGTCAGGTACCGCACCATTTCGAAGCTGGCCGAACCGGAGCCGACGATGGGTCCGGCCCGAAACTCCGTCGTCGGCACCTTCGCTCGCAGGATCTCGCCCACGCGGGCGCGGCTGCGCAGGTGAGGCGACAGGCGGCCCCTCGGAACGAGGCCGCCGAGGTAGACGACGTGGCCCACCCGCGCATCCCTGGCCGCGGCGGCGAAGGCGTGGGCCCACCGTGCCTCCCGCTCCTCGAAGCGGCGCTCGTAGAGGCCGTGCACGAGGAAGTACGCCACGTCGATCCCGGAGAGGGCAGGGGGCAGGGTCGAAGGGTGATCGAGGTCGCCCACGGCCACCTCGACCTCAGGAAGCCACGGGCGCCCGGCGAGGCTGGTCGCGTCGCGGACGAGCACGCGCACCCGATGGCCTCGCTCGAGCAGCCTGGGAACGAGCCGACCGCCGACGTATCCCGTACCGCCGGTGACGAGGATCCGCACGCACCGAGTGTACGGCGGGCGGAGTGCGCTCCCTGCAGTGTGCCGGCTCACGGCACCGCCGCCGGGGGGCTCGGGGCGCCGTCCTTCGCGCGCGCCGCCCCCAATTCACCGCCACCCCCGCCGGGCGTGTAGCCAGGCGTCGCGGGCGATCCCCTCCCGTCGCCAAGCAGGGCAGCCGAGTTCGTGCAGGAGTCGCGGAGCCGCGCCGCGGCTCCGGAACTCACAGGTGCGCCGTCACGCCGCCGTCGACATGGAATACCTGACCCGTGACGAACCCCGCAGCATCCGAGGCCAGCCAGACGGCGAGCGGCCCCAGCTCGTCGGCCCGTCCGAAGCGGCGCATGGGGATGTACCGCAGCAGGCGGTTCTGGCCGACGTCGTCGGGCCCGCGCCCCGGGGTCCACTCCATCCAGCCGGTGGAGATGGCGTTCACGGTGATGTTCCGCGGCGCTCCCTCCTGGCTAAGGACCCGCACCAAGCCGAGGATGCCAGCCTTCGCCGCCCCGTACGCCGCGAGATGCATGAGCCCCCGTTCCCCGAACACCGGCGTGACGAAGATGAGCCGGCCTGCCCGGCCCTCCGGCAGCTCGCGGAAGAAGGAGCGCGCCAGGTGGAACGCCGCGGCTAGGTTGCCCTGGATCGCCCGTGCGAACTCGGCGTCGGTGGTGTGCTCGATCGGCTTGGCCACGAACGTATCCCCGGCGAACACCGCGATATCCGGCGCACCGAACTCCTTCACGAGCTGCCGCATGCTCACCTGCACGTTCGTGCCCAGGGAGGCGTCCCATGCCTGGGAGAAGGTGGCCCGGCCAAGCTCGACGATCTGTTTGCTCGCCCGTTTCGCAGCGATCACCTCGTCGCCGTCGGGGGTGGCCGACGCGGTCGCGACGTCGGCACCTGCTTCCGCGAGGGCCAGCGCGACGGCTTCGCCCGCGGGCGTGCCGAAGCCCACGACCACCGCGCGCTTCCCCGTCAGATCGAACCCTGGCTTCCGTTCCCAGTCGGCCATCGCTACGCCTCCGGTGCGGCGAGGGGGCTGTAGCCGGTGGGCGCGATGCCCCCGGCGAGGCCGCCGCCGTCGATGATGAAGGTCTCCGCCGTGATGTAGCTCGAAGCATCGGAGCAGAGGAAGACGCAGAGCGGGCCCAGCTCCCACGCCTCCCCTAACCGCCCGACGGGGATGAACCGGCCCCGCTGGGCGAGGAATTCCCGCGCCTGGTCGCTCTCGGCAGGCGCCTGCGCCACGAACCCGGGAACGATGCAATTCACCCGGATGCCCTCGCCGACAACCTGTGCGGCCACGCTCTTCGTGAGGGAAATGACGCCGGCCTTCGCCGCCGCATACCCGAGGGAATCGGGAGCGGCGCGGAGGGCCGTGCCGCTGGCCACGTTCACGATAACGCCGCCCCCGCCCTGCGCGCGGAACTGACGGATAGCCGCCCGTGAACAGTAGAAGGTGCTGTACAGGTTGACTTCGATGGCGTCGTGCCAATCGGCGTCGTCCAGGTCCCAAATACGGGCTCCCGCACCGCGCCGGTCCCCAATGCCGGCATTGTTCACCATGATGTCGAGGCGGCCGAATTCGGCCACCGTACGCGCGATGAGCGCATCGCACTCCTCGCGGCGCTGCACGTTGGTGGGCACCGGGATGACCCGGCGGCCCGTCTGTTCCCGGATGAAGGCCGCGGTGCTCTCGAGCGCCTCGGCGCCGCGGGCAGCGATGCACACGTCGGCGCCGGCGGCGGCGAGCGCCAGCGCCATCTCCCGTCCGAGGCCGCGGCTGCCGCCGGTAACAATCGCCGTCTTGCCGTCGAGCCGTAACCGTTCGAGTACCATCGGGGCCTCCTCGCCTCCGGCATCCGCGGGCATCCTACCCGGCCGCGACCGTTCGCGCACGGTCACGCGACGCGAAGAGCGCCGACGAGGAGGGTCAACGCTGCGGCAGCCCACCGGTAGTAGACGAACGGTGCCAGCGAACGCGTCCGCAGGTAGCGCAGCAGCCACGCGATCGCCGCTGCCCCCACCGCTGCCGCCACGGCCATTCCAACCAGCGGCGCCAGCACACTGCCCTCGGCTTGGGGTAGGTCCCGGGCTTCGAGCACGAATGCTCCCACGAACGCGGGCGTTCCGAGGAGGAAGGCGAAGCGGGCCGCCTCGTCGCGACGAAGGCCGAGCACCAGCCCTGCCACGATCGTCGCCCCGGAGCGCGACACACCGGGAACTAGCGCCAACGCCTGTCCTAAGCCAATGAGCAACGCATCCGCCAGGCCGAGGGAGCGCGCGTCTCGGCTCCCAACTGCCCTCCGGTCGACGGCAAGCATGACCGCGCCGAAGAGGGCGAGCGTGCAGGCGACGAGCCACGGCTGGCGCACGTTCGACTCGAACCAATCGTTGAACGCGACGCCGATCACGCCCCCCGGAATGGTGCCGACGGCGATGAGCACCGCCAACCGGGTCTCCGGAGCGACGGACCTCCAGTGAAGGCGGCGGGCGCGCAGGTCGGAGATGAGCGACGCGCCCATGACGTACCAGTCGCGCCAGAAGTAGCCGAGGAGGGCGACGAGCGTCCCCGCGTGGACGGCTACGTCGAACGCGAGACCCTGGTCGGGCCAGCGGAAGAGCGCAGGAACGAGAATGAGGTGGCCGGAGGAGGAGATGGGGAGGAACTCGGTCAGCCCCTGAACGATACCGAGCACGACCGCCCGCAGGTACTCCACGCCCGCAGGGTCGACGGACCGGGGCCTACGGGCAACACGGCGGGCACCGTCTGGAAAGGGCGCATGCGAATTCGTAGAATTCGCATATGCGCGTGATCCATTTCGCCGACCTGCACCTCGGCGTGGAGCGGTACGGTCGGCCGCTCCCGGAGCGTCCGTGGAACTCCCGCGTCCAGGACTTCCTCGACGCCTTCGACTTCCTTGTCGAGTGCGCCATCGGCGAGGGCGCCGATGCCGTGATCTTCGCCGGTGACGCCTTCAAGGACCGGGAACCGAACCAAACCTACCAGCGGGAGTTCGCCCGCCGCATCCGGCGGCTCTCCGATGCGGGCATCGCGACCCTGCTGCTCGTCGGCAACCACGACCTCGGGAGCGCGGAGGGGCGCGCCCATGCCCTCGAGATTTACCGCGAGCTGGGCGTGCCCAACGTGTGGGTGGGCGACAACGCCTGGTTCGAAGCGAACGGCTTCCGGCCCATCGTCCTGGAGACGCGGAGCGGCCCCCTCCAGGCGGCTATCCTCCCCTGGCCACAGGTCGCCCGCTTCACGGCACGGAACCCCGACGCAGCGAACGAGCCCCTGGACGCGGTGTTCGACCGCGTCCGGAGCGCCATGGCCGAGGCCATCCGCCTGCAGGCTGCCAAGCTCGACCAGGACGTGCCGGCAATCCTGGCAGCGCACATCACCGTCGACGACCGCTTCGTCCTCGACCGACCGGGCAGCGAACAGCAGATGCGGCTCGGTACGGCACCGGCGTTGTCGAAGGCGAGCCTCTCCGCAGAGTTTTTCGATTATGTAGCGCTGGGCCACTACCACAACCGCGTCCAGCTCGAGCTTGAAACGCCCACCTTCTACGCCGGCTCGATGCAGCCGGTGGACTTCGGCGAGGAGGGAGAGCCGAAGGGCTTCGTCATCTTCGACATCGACCCGGGGAAGCCGAAGGGCCACCGCATCGGCGGGAGTGGGGCTCCGAAGTTCGTGGACGTCCCGACGCGCAAGTTCGTGACGATCGAGGTCCGCCCGAAGGAGCCCGACCCCATGCCCGAAGTCCTCGCCGCCGTTCGGCAGCGGGACGTCCGCGACGCCATCGTTCGGGTTACCGTGCACCTGGACGAGGACCAGCATCAGCATTTCCACCCCTTCGAAGTACGCCGCCTGCTCGAGGATGCCCATTATGTCGTGCATGTCGCGGCGCCGCTCCCTGAGCGGCCGCGGCTCGACCTTCCCGTCGGCGTCGAGGTTCGGGCTCTCTCCCCTGTCGATGCCCTCGACCACTACCTGCGCGCCCGGAAGGTCCCGGATGCGAGACGGGAAAAGCTGCTCGCGGCGGCGCGGGAGCTGGTGGAGGCCACCTTCGGGAGCGGGAACGCGTGATTCCGCGGCGAATCCGGCTGCACAACTTCCTCTCGTACCGGGAGTGCACCGTCGACTTCACGGGGCTCCATCTCGCCGTGCTTTCGGGCCCCAACGGCCACGGGAAATCGGCCCTGCTCGACGCCATGACCTGGGCCCTGTGGGGCGAGGCGCGCGGCAGCCGCAATGCAGATCGCATCCGGGGAGACCCGAGCGCAAAGGAGATGCTCGTCGACTTCGAGTTCGAAAGCCACGGCGTCGTGTACCGGGTAGTCCGCCGGTTCACCCCCGGCAAGGGGGTCAGCCTCGACTTTCAGCAGCTGCTCCCCGACGGCACGGCCGTGGCGCTCGGCGGAACGCGGATTGCCGACACCGAACGGGAGATCGTCCGCCGCCTGCACCTCGATTACCAGACGTTCGTCAATAGTGCGTTCATCGCCCAGGGCCGCAGCAACGAATTCACCGCCAAGCCCCCGCGCGAGCGGAAGGAGGTGCTGCGGAACATCCTCGGCCTGGAAGATTACGAGCTCCTTGCCCAGCGCGCGGCCGAACTCCGCAAGGAGGTGCAGGGAGAGCTCCAGCGCGTCGAACTGCGGGTCGCGCAGCTCGCCGAATCGGCAGAAGAGCTCGACACGGTCGCGGAAGAGCTCCGCGAGCTCGAGGCCCGCCGCTCCACGTTGGAGGCCGAACTCAAGGCCGCCGACTCGGAGCTCGGCGCCCTGCGCGAGGCAGAGGCCCGGCGCCGGGAGCTCGCCCATCGAGCCGAGGACCTCGCCAACCGCTGCACGCAGCTTAGCGAAGCGCTCGAAGCGAACCGAACCGCTGAGCGCCGCAGCCAGGAGGAGCTCCAGGGCTGCGAAGCGGCCGCGGCAAATCGGCCTGAGGTCGAAGCCCGGTATCGGGAACTGCAACGGTTGGGGCAGGAGGAGACCGAAGTCGCCGAGCTGCAGCGGGCCCACCTTCGGCTGTCAGACAGGAAGCGTGAACTGGAGCACCAGCTCGACCTCGAGAGGCAGCAGCTCGTCAGCCTCCTCGAGCAGCAGCGGCAGAAGCTCGCCGACTGCCACGCGTACATTCGCCGATGGGAGGAGGCCGCCGCCGAACTCGCCGAGCTGGAAGCGCGTTCGCAGCAGCGGCGGGCGCGGGAGACGGCGATCGCCGACGTGCGCCGGCGGGCCGAGGAGCTGCGGCGCGCAGCGGAAGGCAAGCTGGGCGAGGCGCGTACGCTGCACGCCCAGGCCGAGGAGCTGAAGCTGCAGGAGGAGCAGCTTCGCGCCGCCGCCGGAGCCGCCGAATGCCCGGTCTGTCACCAGCCGCTTACGCCCGAGCACGTCGAGCGCGTCCTGCGAGAGTCAGCCGAGCGACGGCGGGCGATGGGCGACCGGTTCCGCGCGCTCCGCGCCGAAGCGGACCAGCTCACCAGAGAGGCAGACGAGGCTACCAAGCAGGCCGAACGCGCACAGCGGGAGCTGGACGACGAGGCCCGTGCCGACCAACAGCGGCTCGTGGCCCTCGAGGCGGCCCGCCGTGCGGCAGAGGATGCGCGCCGAGCAATCCCGGACCTCGAGGCGGAAATCCAAGCGCTTGAGGAGCGCCTCGCGCGCGGCGACTTCGGGGAAACGATCCGGAGCGAACTCCGCCGCGTCGCCGACGAGCTGGCCGCCCTCGGCTACGACGCAGGCCGCCATGAGGAGCTTCGCGCCGCTCTCGCAGCCATGCACGACGCCGAGACAGCGTGGTTCGCGGTCCAGCTCGCAGAGGACCGGGCAACCTGGCTGAGGGCCCAGCTCACCCAGCTCGCCGAAGAGCGCCGTCGGCTCGAGGCGGAGCAGGAGGAAGCTGCAGCGCGCCTCTCCCAACTGCAGCAAACCCTCGCCGCCTGCGAAGACGTCCGTCCGCGTCTGGCGGAAGCAGAAGCCCGTCGAGCATCGCTCCAGGAGGAGCTGAACGACACCCTCACGGCATACGGACGCCTGGAGGAGCGGCGGAGGTCGCTGGAAGCGATGGCAGCGGAGGCGGCGCAGCTCCGCGACCGCCTCACGGCCCTGCGGGAACAGGCCGACCTCTACGCCGAGTTGGCGAAAGCGTTCGGGCGCGACGGTGTTCAGGCGATGCTCATCGACGAGGCCGTCCCGCGCATCCGCGAGATCGCGAATGCCCTGCTCGACCGCATGACCGGCGGGCGAATCCACGTCGACATTCGCACCCAGCGCGAGCTCGTCTCCAGGCAAGGCAAGCAACAGGAAACGCTGGAAATCCGTGTGAGCGATGAGCTGGGAGACCGGGCCTATGAGATGTTCTCCGGCGGCGAGGCCTTCCGGGTCGATTTCGCGCTTCGAATAGCCCTCGCAAAGCTGCTCGCCGAACGCTCCGGAGCCACCCTGGCCACCCTGATCGTCGATGAGGGGTTCGGGACGCAGGACCGAGACGGCATCGACCGGCTCGTCGAAGCGCTCAACGCCATCGCGCCCGAGTTTCGGCTCATCCTCGTGGTCACTCACCTGGACGAGCTGAAGGAGCGGTTCGAGCGGCGCATCGAGGTGCAGAAGGACCCCGAACGGGGCTCGATGGCGCGGGTCGTGTGAGCGGCGCCCGCGAGCGTTGCCGCGCCTCCGGCGGGTTGGTAGATTGGCGGTGGACGCCCGCGGCGGTGCGGGCTTTGGATTGCGCGGCAGGGTAGCTCAGCTGGTCAGAGCGCACGACTCATAATCGTGAGGTCGGGAGTTCGAGCCTCCCCCCTGCTACGACCGTTCGGGAATGCTCTCGCCCGTGCAGAGGCGCCAGCCCTGGGCAAGCAGAGTCCGTGCGAGGCGTGCACCGGGGCAGTGCGCCACGACCGGACGGCCATCGAAGACGCCATAGACGCGGGTGAACCGCCTTCCGTCCCCCGTAAGCGACTCCACGAGGTCCCGAAAGGCCGCTCGCTCGGCGGGCGAGGGTTCATGGGCGCCCTCCCCGGGCAGATCGCGCCACAGCACGGCGCGCAACAGCGCGGCCACCGATTCCACACCGAAACGGACCTCCTCCGCCACCGACGGGGGCAGACCGAGGTTCGCAGCTTCTTCGGCGACGCACCGTATCACGGCCGCTTCCCACACGTCGACGCGCGTCCGCCCCGGCTGAGACAACGCAGCCATAGCAGCGGCGATGCGGTCGTCGGCGAGCGCGTCCCCGATCGCGTCGAGCGCCTGGAACAGCCGCTCTGCGAAGCCCTCCGGCGTCTTCGACACGACGATGCGGCGCGCGTCGGCGGCCACCACTCGGCGGGCGCCTTCGACCCCCCGCTCCGCCAGCCAGACGTCCAAGCCCTCGAGCCTCATCCCGCCCCCAGCCCGGCCCGCGGGCCGACCACGAGCACAGGGACCGGCGCCTGTCGAATGACGCGTTCGGCAACGCTCCCGAACAGCGCGTGAGCCAGGCCGGCGCGGGCGCGCGTGGCCATCGCGATGCCATCGGCGCCCAGCCGGGCCGCCGCCGAGACGATGGCGGCGGCTGTGTCCGCTGAACCCTCGACTTCTACCCGCAGCCCCACGCCCGAAAAGTATCGGCGGGCGACGTCGCGGAGGTAGTCCTCGCGCTCTGCGTGCACCCGAGCGAGCGCCTGACCTCTGTCCTCGGCCGGCCTCGGTCTCGGCTCCTCCACGGAAAGGCGCTGGCCCATGACCGTACCGGCGGGGGCTATCGGTTCGCCGAGCGGGGCAGTCGACGCGGGCACGCCGTGGACCTCGTCGGGATGCACCACATGGAAGAGCACGACGTCGGCGTTCAGGGTGCGAGCGAGCCCCGCGATGGTCGAGCACACTCGTTCGCCTGCCTCGGTTCCGTCGAGCGGTACAAGGATGCGCATGGTCCTGCCCTCCCCCGTGATGCGTGGAAGGGTAGCGAAGCCGGCAACCCGATGCGACGCCGAGCGGCCGATGGCGCGGGTACCGAATGGACACCGTTTCGGGGATACCGGCGGCTGCCCGCCGTGGTGTAGGATGACAGCGCGGTGTCGTTGGCAATTTCAGCGGCAGAGGGCGTTCTGCCGGGAGCGGGGCGTGTGCCTCGCTTGCCGCGCGACCTGCTGCCGCGCCCTCGCCTCCTCGACCGCTTGCACGCTGCCATCGGGAGCGGGCTCGTCGTCGTTCAAGCGCCAGCTGGATACGGCAAGACCACGCTCCTCGCCAGCTTCGTGAGCGACGGCTCGCTCGACTTCGGACCCATTTGGCTCTCTGCCGACCCAACCTGCCGAACACAGGAAGGGTTCGCCGAACGGTTGGCGGCGGCAGCCCTGGGCGCCGACGCGTGGACGCCGGTGATCATCACGCTCGGCGAGGACTATCGCTTCTACCTCGCCGCCGTGCTCCACCGGTGGCGTGAGCGGTGCGACCGCCCTCCTCTTATCGTGCTCGATGCGCTCGAGGAACTCGGCGCCGACGCCCCCGCCTGGGCGCTTGTGGACTGGCTGGCGGAGGCCGTGCGCGATTGGGGCGAACTCGTCCTCGTGTCGCGCGAGCCCATTGCCCGCAGGACACTCGACCGCCGCTTGGCCTCGGGGGAATCGCTCGCGCTCGGCCCGGACGATCTCAGGTTTACGGCAGAGGAGTTAGAGGAGCTCTGCCGCAGCCGTGAAGCGCCCGTCGACCCGCAGGAACTGATGGAGCTGACGGGAGGCTGGCCCATCGCGGTCATGGGCATCCTGCGCGGGGCCATACCGCTCGAGGGAGCGCGCCGGGCACTCGCCGGGAGTACCTGGGATCGGTACCTCCTCGCGGAGGTCTGGCGTTCGGTTCCGAGCGCACTCCGGAAAGTGCTTTTCCATCTTGCGCTCTTGCCGGCGTGCGAACCCGAAGCGGCGGTAGCGGTGGTCGGCTCCGAAGCTTGGGAAGCGGCGGCGCGTTGGGCCCGAGAAGTCGGCCTCCTGGCAGAGCCGCACGGCCACGCCGGATTGCGCCTGTTGCCGCCGCTGCGCGACTTCCTGAGGCGCGAATTCAAGCGCACCGATCCGGCAGGGGCGCGGGAGGCATCCCGGCGTGCCATCGAGGCGTACGTTGAACAGGGCAACGTTGTCCTCGCGCTTGCAACGGCGACGGAGCTTCATGCCGAGGAGGAGGTGTTGCGCCTCCTCCGCTCCTACGCACAGGAGCTCATCGAGCGGGGTGCGTTCGACCTCCTGACACGAGCGTTCGCCCTGGTGCCAGCAGAGCGGGTGGAAGGAGACCCCGTCTTGCGGGGTCTCCGCGCCCGCGCGTGGTCCCTGGGCGGCGACGCTCGGCGGGCGCTCGAAGAGGGACGGACGTTGGCCGAGGACCCGTCCGCGCCGGCGGAGGCACGGTTCCACGGGCTGCTGGCCGCCGTCCGTGCCGCGCGCCTGCTGGGCCGTCCGCGCGAGGCGCTTGAGCTGTTGGCGAGGGCCGAGGGCTTAGCCGATTTGCTTGATGCTCGCTCCCAGCGAGAGCTCGCATGGTACGAGGCGCATACGCTCCTCGCCCTCAACTCGGACTTTGCCCGGGCGGAAGCCATCTTGCATCGAGTCATGGCCAATTCACCGGCTGACCAAGATGCGACCGCACTGCTAGCAAGCTCAGCACTTGGGCAGCTGGAAGGGAAGAGAGGAGCAGCGCCGCGCGCGATCGAGCTACTCCAGCGGGCATCACGGGGATGGCGAGAGCTCCGGGCCTTCGGGAACCTTCCGTGGGTGCTCAACAACCTTGCGATGGCGTATCTCGAGTCGGCGGATGCCGCCTCGGCCATGGACGTGGCGAGCGAGGCTCGCGACATCGCTCGACGGACCAGAACGTTCCGCGCGGAGGCTTACGCTGTCGCGACTCTCGGGGACGCACTCTATGCAAGTGGCACCTATGAACAGGCGCGTCTCGCGTACCAGGAGGCTCTTCGCCTTTGTGAGGAGCGCGTGGCAGACGAGGCCCTGGCAGCAATGGTCATTGCCGGACTTTCGGCAGCGTCCCTTGCCCGCGGCGAGCTCCCGCAGGCAGACGTATACGCGAAGCGCGCGAACCTGATCGCGGAGACGCTCGGCAGCCCCTACGAGCTTGCCGTCTGCCGGATGCAGGCCGGGATGGTCGCCAGCGCGGCCGGCAATCACGCGGCAGCCCTGGCACTGTTCGACGAGGCCGTGGCCTTGGCCAAGCGCATCGAAGCCCACGGTCTTCTCCGGCAAGCCCTGTACCGCCGCGCGATGGCCGCCTTCCGCGCGGGCAGGCGGGCGGCGGCCGAGGCGGACATCCGCGAGCTTGCGGCGCTGATCGAAGAGCCGTGGCAGGCAGGCGGCGTAGCCCTCCTTGCGCGTGAAGACCCGCTCTTCGCCCAGTGGGCTGCCTCGCGGGACGCGCTTCCCGCCTACGCCCGCGATCAGTTCCGGAACGCTATCTTTGCCGCCGGCTCCGAAGGAGCGCACACGGCATTCGCTGCCTACCCGTCAATCCGAGTCGAGTCCCTCGGGAAGCTAGCGATCTACAAGGACGAACGCCCCGTTCCGGAAGCGTCCTTTACGAGCGCCAAGGCGGTCGAGTTCTTCCTTCTCTTCATGGCCCGGCGGGAAGGGCTGGCCAAGGAGCGAGCAGTTGTCGAGCTGTATCCCGACCTGCCGGCCTCGCGCTGCAACAGCGCCTTCCACTCCAACCTGTACCGGGTGCGCAAGGCCCTCTACCCCGAATGTATCGTGAAGCGGGGACAGACTTACCTCCTCAACCCCGAAGGCCAGTTTTCGTGGGACGTGGACGAGTTTCGGCGGACGCTCGAAGAGGCGCGCGCGGCCCCTGCGGGCTCGCGCAGACGGGCCGAACTTTTCGAGGAAGCAGTGCGCCGCTACCGGGGACCGTTCGCCGCCGCGGGCCAATCCGAATGGGCAGCCGCCCTGCGCGCCGAGTTGGATCGCGGAGCAGTGGAGGCCTTGGCGACGCTCGCGGGGTTCCACGCCGCCCGCGGCGAGTTCGAGACGGCTGCCGGCTACCTCGAGCGGGTCCTGGCCGCCGATCCCCTGAACGACGAAGCCGCTTACCATCTGGCACGGTTCCGGGCCGAGGGAGGAAACCCGATGGCCGCCCTCGCCGTCATCGACCGATTCGCAGACGTCCTCCGCCGCGAGCTCGGAGAGGAGCTGCCCGAGCGGCTGCGGCGCCTGCGGCGGGCGATCGCGACGGGCGCCGCCAGCTAACGCCTTCGGCCGCGAGAATTTCGCGAGAAGCGGCTGCGTAGCCTCCGGGTGCCCATACGAAAAATCCGGGCACGCAGGAGGAACGGATGAAGGCACGACTCATTACCGCCGCGCTGGCCGCCGCCGCTCTCGCCGCCGTGGCCCTGGGTGGTGCCGCACCCTGGATGGATTACTAGGCCGAGCTAAGGCGCCCCAGCCGCAAATGCCATCGATCGCCGCGAAGCTCACGGCGCTATTCCGCAAAGGGGGAGGCCGTGAGCTTCTGGCGTTAGTGAGCGCGATTGGGCTCTTCACGCTGCAAGAGAGCGCGCAAACACGAATCGGACCCGACAGCTCGCTGGCGTGGCTCCGGGCTGCCGCTTTCCTCGCCGCGACCATTCTCTTCATCGCGTTGGCTCTCGTCCTTCGGCGGTACGTGGCCGCATGGGTGGTCGCAGCCGGCATACTGATGAACTTCATCCCCATGGCAGCCCACGGCGGGCTGATGCCCATCGCCTACGAGGTCATTGCGGCGACCGGTGAATTCCCCGAAGTGACGCCAGCGGCCATCGGGTCCCAGGTCGAGAACTCGAAGGATATCGTCCTCTGGCGCGAGGACGTCCGCTTCTTCTTTCTCTCCGACCGCTTCTTCGTGTCGGTGCCCGGTTACGGCCCGAACATCTACAGTCTGGGCGACTTCGTGGCCTTCGGCGGCGTCGCGCTCGGCGTGGTCGAGCTCGCCTTCTACACCGCGACCGGCCGCCTCCCGCTGACAGCCGCCGCACGCTCCCTGCGCCGTCTTCCAAAGCGCGCCCCCTCACCCGGCTGAAGCTCGGCGCCGCCCGTCGAACTTCTCAACTATCGTAAAGCTCTCGATAGTTCCCCTTCCCCGATAAGTTTTTTGTGGTAGCCTAACTTCGGCCGGCCAAGCAACCCGAACCGAGGGGAGGCACCCGACGACGATGCATCGCGTGTTCCGTTTCGCATCTACGAAGCGGCTTCTCGCCTTGACCATCGCGGTCGCCGCTGCTGCAGCCCTTGCGGCCTGCGGGGGCGACGACGCCGAACCCACACCGGCAGTCACGGCGACCACGCCGGCAGCCACCGAGACCGCGGCCGCGGAGCCCACGCCGACGCCAGCATATCCCCTGACGATCACCGACTCGTTGGGCCGAAGCGTGACCATCCAGGCGAAGCCCGAGCGGGTCGTGGCAATGAGCCCGTCCGTGGTCGAGACGCTCTTCGCCCTGGGCGTGACGCCGGTTGGGCGCCCCGAAACGGCGACGTATCCCCCCGACGCCGAAAAGGTGGAGTCCTTCGGCACCAGCTACCAGCCGAACCTCGAGCGCATCGCGGGGATGCGGCCTGACCTGGTGATTGCCGACGCTACCATCCAGGCCCAACTCGTCCCCGCGCTCGAGGGGCTCGGCGCGCCGGTCGTGGCCATCGACTTCAGCGGCGTCGACCGAGTGATCGCATCGCTGCGGACGATCGGCCGCCTCGTGGGCGTCCCGGAGAAGGGCGAGGAGCTGGCCAAGGCTATCGAGGACCGCATCGCCGCTGCCACGCGCAACCTCCCCGCACAGCGCCCGAAAGTGGTCGCCATCATCGCCGCCGGCCCCGAACAGTACTTCGCGGCGAAACCCAGCTCCTACATCGGCACCATCATCGAGACGCTCGGGGCCGAGAACATCGTCTCGGAAGACGAGCCCGTCGGCCGGGTCGCCGGCTATACGAACCTGAGCCAGGAGCGGCTGGTCCAGGCCAACCCCGACGTCATCATTTTCATCAATCCCGTTCCCGGCGCGCCGCCGCTCTCGCAGACGCTCCGCAACAACCCGGCCTGGGCGGGTCTGAAGGCCTTCCAAGAAGGGCGCGTGTTCGACGCCGATCCGGTGGTTTATGTTCAGTCCGCCGGGCCGAGAGTGGTGCAGGCCATCGATGAGCTCGCCAAGCTCTTCTATCCGAGCAGCCGCTGAGCCAACGCTCGGATTCCTCGCGGGCCGGGGCCGCGCCGCGGCGTGGCTCCGGCTCGGCCTGCTCGCCGCCCTGCTCGCTCTGGTCATGATGGCCGCCATCGGCACCGGGCCGCTCTTCTTCACTCCGGCGGAAGTGGTCCGGGCGCTCGTCTCGTCGCACGAATCCCTTGCGCGCACCGTCGTCTGGGACCTCCGCCTCCCTCGCGTGCTGCTGGCGGTGTTCGTGGGCGCGAATCTTGCCGTCAGCGGCGCACTTCTCCAAGGGGTGACGCGTAACCCGCTTGCCGACCCCTACCTTCTCGGTATCTCCGCCGGAGGTGTCTTCGCCGCAGTCGCCACGCTCACCGTGCTCCCAGGCATCGGTCCCGAGTGGCGGGCCGCGGTCGCATTCGGCGGCTCGCGCGCCGCCGGGGGGTTCACCTACATGGCCGCCTGGAAGGGCGGCATCTCGCCGACGCGGCTCATCCTCTCCGGGGTGGCCCTCTCCTCCCTCCTCACCGCGTTCACGTCGACCCTGCTCGTCACGTCCACGACGTCAGCGCAGATCGCCGTGAGCTGGCTGGTCGGCGGGTTCTTGGGGCGCGGCTGGGACCACTTCGCCTGGCTTTGGCCGTACTCTGCTGCCGGGCTCGCGGCGGCGCTGCTCGCATCCCGCCACGTGAACATCATCGTCCTCGGCGACGAGGTTGCCACCAGCCTGGGACAGCGGGTGGAACGGGTTCGGCTCCTCCTGGTGGCCGCGGCGGCGTTGCTTGCCGGCTCCGCGGTCTCCGTGGCCGGGCTCATCGGCTTCTTCGGGCTGGCTGTGCCGCACATCGCGCGGTTCCTGTTCGGCTCCGACTATCGGCTCGTCATTCCGGCCTCGGCACTCCTTGGCGCCCTCCTGATGGTCGTCGGCGATACGGCGGCGCGAACCGTGCTCGACCCGCGCGAGCTCCCGGTCGGCGTACTTACCGCGGCGATGGGGGCGCCCTTCCTGCTCTACCTCGTACGGAGGCGGGCATGAACGTTCTCGAGGCGCAGGCTCTCGAGCTGGGATACGAACGGCGCACTGTCGTCTCCGTACCCCGCCTGGCCATCGGCGCGGGCGAGTTCGCCGTCATCGTGGGCCCGAATGGCTCAGGGAAATCCACCCTGCTGCGCGGCCTCGCGCGCGCCCTGCGTCCCAAGGCAGGGACGGTCTTGCTCGATGGCAAGTCCATCGCCCGACTGCGGCCGAAGGAGGTCGCCCGAAGGCTTGCGCTCCTCCCGCAAGCGCCTGTCGCGCCGCCCGATATCACGGTCGAGGAGCTCGTGTGGCGCGGCCGTCACCCCCATCTCGGCTTTTTCGGGCTCGCGAAGCCCGTCGACCGCGACGCGGTCGAGTGGGCGATCAGCGCGACCGACCTCCGACCGCTGCGCGGAAGGCCGGTGGGCCAGCTCTCCGGCGGCGAGCGCCAGCGGGTGTGGATTGCCATGGCCCTGGCCCAGCAGCCGGGCATCCTGCTCCTCGACGAGCCGACCACGTTCCTCGATATCGGCCATCAGCTCGAAGTGCTCTCCCTCCTCGAACGGCTCAATGCCGAGCACGGGCTCACGCTGGTACTGGTACTCCAGGACCTGAACCAGGCAGCGCGGTTTGCGCGGCGGCTCATCGTCATGCAGCGGGGCCGCATCGTCGCTGACGGTCCCCCAGACGATGTGCTCACCGTTGACCTGCTGCGCGATGTTTTCGGCGTCGAAGGCGAAGTCGTACGGCTGAACGGTCAGCCCCCGCTCGTCCACGCGATTCGCCCGGCGCCGCGGCCCAGCCCTCCGCGCTAGCGGAAGGCGCGGAAGAACGCCCGCACATCCTCCAAGAGCAGCTCGGGTTCCTCCAGAGCGGCGAAGTGGCCGCCGCGCGGCATTTCCGTCCAGCGCTCCAACCGGAAGAACGGCTCGACCCAGCGCCGGGGAGCGACCCACGGCTCCTTGGGGAACACGGCCACCGCCGTCGGAACCTCGATGCGCCTCGACGGGAAGATGCTCGACCGGTCCCGGAACGCCTCGAAGTAGAGGCGGGCGGCGCTGCCGATGCTGTTCGGCGCCCAGTAGAACATGAGGTTCGTCAGCAGGGTGTCCTTGCCGAACTTGGCATCGACGTCCCCGCCGCAATCGCTCCACGTCCGGAACTTCTCGACGACCCAGGCAGCGAGGCCGGCGGGCGAGTCTGCCTGGGCCACGGCGAGGGACATAGGCTTCGTACCCTGGATGCGGCTGTAGCCGGTCTCGAGGGCATCCCACAGCGCCCGGCGCTCAACGATCTCCCGTTCTTCCGGCAAAATCTCCGACGGCTGCGGCACGACGACGAAGTTGAGGTGGAGGGCGCGCACGTCATCGGGAAAGAAGTCGGCCATCTTCGTCGAAACGATGGCGCCCCAATCGCCGCCCTGCAGCCCCCATTGCCGGTACCCGAGCACATCGCGCATCAGCGTCCGGAAGGCGCGGGCGATGCGGGCGGGGCTCCAGCCCGGCTCCCGCGGCTTCCCGCTGAAGCCGTAGCCCGGGAGGGCAGGGATGACGACGTCGAACGCGTCTTCCGGGGACCCGCCGTAGGACGCGGGGTCGGTGAGGGGGCCGATGAGCTGGTAGAACTCGTAGATCGACCCCGGCCACCCGTGGATGAGCATAAGCGGAAACGGACGGGGCCCCCTGCCGCGGACGTGCCAGAAGTGGATGTCGACGCCGTCGACCGTGGCGAGGTACTGCGGGTAGGCGTTGAGCGCGGCCTCGTGGCGCCGCCAGTCGTACGTGTCGGCCCAGTAGGAGCAGAGCTCGCGTACGTAGCCGATGTCGGCGCCGTACTCCCAGCCCGTACCCGGAATCGCGTCGGGCCAGCGCGTGCGCCTCAGTCGTTCACGGAGATCGACGAGGATGTCGTCGGGGACGTCGATGCGAAACAGTCGTGGCTCCATGAGGCCCAATCATACGGGGAGGGGGAGAGACCAGGAACCTAGGCGAGCTGCGCCGCCAGCGCTTCCGCATCGGCGAAGCCAAGGTTCACTGCCCGCACGCGGCGTTCGCGGTCGACCACCACCGTCGACGGGACCGTCAGGATGTTGAACCGACGCACGACGTCGGGCGCTTCGACCGGGTGCACCTTGCGCACGAAGACGCCCCGCTCCCGCTCAAGCCGAACAAGGGCCGGTTCCTGAAGCTGAACGCACTGGGTGCAGCGCTCGCTCCAGACGTAGATGATGCTGGGCCGCCCGGCGGGGAGGCCGAGGCGATCAGCGAGGTCGCCGATGTGCGCTCCACGATGCCGTGCCGCTGCCCGACGCGTCCATAGCCGCACTCCGCAGGCACCGGCGCAGAGCAGCCCGAGAATCCCGATGGCAGCGAGGAGGCGGACAAGTTCGTCCATCGCTATCGTGCCTCCGCGGAGCGGGGCAGAAGGCCGGCTCGTTCGAGCTGGAAATAGAGGAAGCAGCCGGCGCAGAAGCCGAAGAGGAGGTTCACCAACGCGAGCGCGACTACGAGCCAGGCGAGCACCCAACCGAGAGCCGGAGCGCCCAGCAGCAGGGCCAGGAAGCTCAAGAGCAGGAACGTCCCGCCCAGCCCTTGCGCGAAGCGGTGGGGAGCCGGGTCTTCATCGACCGGGCGCGGCTTGAGAAGCCCCAGACGGACCGCCCCATGCCGGTAGAGCTGTTTGAAGAGCGAGAGCGGCTCCCACGCCGTGCCCGCGAGCATCACCGCCGCGATGGCGAGGACCAGCCACCGTCCGGGGCCATCGCCCAAAACGAAGGCCGCGACGACGCCTGCAATGATGCACGCCTGATTGAAGCGGAGGGCGTTCCGGTCGACACGCGCCATGCGGCCATTGTCGACCTTCTCGCTCTACTTTGTCAAGCCGCTCGAGGGGCCCCTCGCTCCTTGACCCGCTGCGGAAGGCCTTCGCACAATTGGCACGGGTGCTGAGGTAGCTCAGTTGGTAGAGCACCGCACTGAAAATGCGGGTGTCCCCAGTTCGAATCTGGGCCTCAGCACCATTGGCAGCTCATCCGCTAGCGGCCCTTCCACTGAGGCTCCCGCTTCTCAGCGAAGGCCCGCGGCCCTTCGATAGCGTCCTCGCTCCGCCTCCGGCGCTCCTCCCACTCGAACCGTGCCCGCGCTGCCTCCGGAAGCGTCATATCGAGCCCGCGCATAGCGGACTCCTTGGTCGAGCGAACGGACAGCGGAGCGCAGCGGAGGATGTCCTCGACCCAGCGATCCACCGCAGCGTCCAGCGCGGCTAGGGGCACGACCTCGTTGACGATCCCGATTTCGTGCCCCCGCCGCGCCGAGAAGTGTCGTCCGGT
>DAOUCS010000026.1:0-21630 GCA_034431815.1 Dehalococcoidia bacterium | reverse complement strand
CCCCGCCGCGTGGTATCGTGACTCGCGGATGCGCGCGGCGGGCGCCGGGTGCCGGAGCCGAGGCTGCGCGCCGCGACACCCGTCGGCAGGCAGGTGGCATGTCGAACCGTCAGCTCCGTCGCGAACTCCGCCGCAGCGGCCAGGTGACCCGCGCCGGCGCCCGCCGCCCCTCTCCGCCTCCGCGCGGCGGCCGGGGCGGGGGGAGCTCCCTCCTCTCCTTCCCCTTCATCGCCGGCGTCGCCGTGCTCGTGCTCGTGCTCGTCGTCGTCCTCGTCTGGTTCTCGATGAGCACGGGCGGAGATGACGGCGGCTCGGACGCCGTTGCCGAGCTCGAGAAGGGGTCTGCCCTCATCGCCGAACTGAAGGGGATGGGCCTCGTCGAGGGCACGAGCGTGGGCCGGGCGGATGCCCCGCTGCAGCTCGAGGCGTACGAAGACTTCCAGTGTCCCTTCTGTCTCCGCTTCACCGCCTTCCAAGAGGGCCAGCTCCTCGAGCAGTACGTGAAGACGGGCCAGCTCCGCCTCACCTACCGGCACTTCCCCGTGTTCCCGGGGCGCGAATCCGTGCAGGCGGCCCAAGCCTCCCTCTGCGCCGCCGAGCAGAACGCCTTCTGGGAGTACCACCACAAGCTCTTCCGCGTCCAGGCCGAAGCCGGCCAGCTCGAACGGGAGCGAATCAACGCCGGGCGCTTCAGCGATGAGAACCTGAAGCGGTACGCCCAGGAGCTCGGCCTGAAAATGGAGCAGTTCAACGCCTGCTTCGACAGCGACAAGTACCTGGACCAGGTGCAGAAGGACAAGGCCGACGGCCAATCCTACGGCCTTACCGGCACCCCCAGCTTCGTCCTCAACGGACGCCCGCTCGTCGGCGGAGCGCCGCAATCCATCGACGGCTGGAAGGCCATCTTCGACCAGGTGCTGGGCACCCCGAGCCCGACCCCGGCTTCGACCGAAACACCGGCGGCCAGCCCGACAGCCGCGGCGACGCCAACTCCGTAGCCATGCGCCGCGCCCTCCGGACGCCGTGGACCTGGACTGCCCTCGCGGCCGCGGCCGCGCTCGCTCTGGGCGGCCTTGCCGCCTGGGCTTTCGCTCGGGGGGAGGGCGCCGACCCCGGGCCCCAGCTCGGCTCGGCGGAGGCCCTTCGCCAGCCGGTCCACTGGCACGCCGACTTCCGCGTGGTCATCCGCGGCGAGCCGTACGATTTCGATGACCCCCGATTCATCTCCACCGAGGAGCGGGAGCTGAGCCCCAACGTCCACATCCATGCTCCGCGGTACAACGTCGTCCACGTCCACCGCGAGCAGACCACCTGGGGGGAGTTCTTCGAGTCGCTGGGCGTCGGCCTCACCCAGGCGTGCCTGCGGCTCCCCGACGAACCCGAGTTGTGCTCCAACGACCGGGAGCGCCTGCGGTTCTTGGTCAATGGCGTCGAAGTGGACGACATTCGCTTCCTGCCCATCGCCGACCTGCAGCGCCTCCTCGTTTACTACGGGCCCGACGATGCGGAGGCTGTGGCGGCCCGCTTCGGCGAGTGGGTGAGCGACGAGGCGTGCATCGTTTCCGGGCTGTGCCAGGACCGGATCCCGCCGGAGGGGCTCGAGAACGAGCCCTGCGCTATCGGCGGAGCCGCCTGCAACTAGCGCTGCCTAGCTGCCTCCCCGTGCGACCGGCGGTTCGGGGAGCGGGCCGCGGGCCTGTTCGTAGGCGTGCGCCAGGCGGCAGAGCAGCGCCTCTTCGAACGGCCGTCCGGCAAACGACACCCCCACCGGCATCCCTGCATCGCCGAAGCCGCAGGGCACGGAGATGACGGGCTGGCCCGTGTGGTCCCAGGGGCTCGTGAGCGAGGCGTAGCGGTACACCGTCGCATCGATCTCCTCGAACCGGCAGGCCACCATCGGACAGGTGGGCAGCATGATGACATCGACCTCGCGCATCAGCTCCCGGATGCGCTCCGTGAAGTGCCGGCGAAGGCGCAGGTCGGCGAGGTACTCCACCGCCGTGACGGCGAGGCCGCGCAGGAAGAGCGCCCGCAGGTCGTCGCTGTACCGCTCGGGCATCTCCGTCAGCCAGCGAACGTGGTAGGCGGCGGCTTCGGCCACCAGCACCCGCGTGGAGGCCATCTCGGCGAAGTACGGGAGCGTCACCTCGGTTATCCGGGCGCCCAGGCCGGCCACGGTGCGCACCGCCTCTTCGCAGGCGCGCCGCACGTCCGGCGTCACCCGTTCGAACTGCTCCCAGGCGACGCCGACACGCACCCCATCGATCGGCCGCCCGAGCTCGGAAGCCGCGTCGAACCCGGGGACGTCGGCCGAGGTGGGGTCGGCCGGGTCGTACCCCGCCATGACGTTGAGGGCCAGGGCCGCGTCTTCGACCGTTCGCGCCAACGGCCCCACGTGATCGAGCGACCACGCCAGCGGCACGACGCCGGCCCGCGAGACCAACCCATAGGTGGGCATAAGGCCGACCACCCCGCAGAGCGCCGCGGGGATGCGGATGGAGCCGCCCGTGTCGGTCCCCACGGCCATGAAGCATTCAAAGGCCGCCACCGCTGCCCCCGACCCGCCGCTGGAACCCCCGGGGTGGCGCCGCGTGTCCCACGGATTGGCCACAGGGCCGTACCACCGGTTGGCGCTGGTAACGCCGTAGGCGAACTCGTGCAGGTTCAGCTTTCCGAGGAGGACCGCGCCTCCCTCCTGAAGGCGGCGGACGACCGTCGCGTCCTCGTCCGGAATCCAGTCCCGGAGGATGTCCGAGCCGGCCGTCGTCCGTACGCCCTTCGTTTGGCAAAGGTCCTTAACCGCCACCGGGATGCCGTGCAGGGGGCCGCGATCGCGTCCGGCGCGAAGCTCGTCGTCGGCCCGGCGGGCGTCCGCCAGGGCCTGGTCGGCGAGGACGGTGATGAAGGCGTTGAGCGCGGGTTCGACCGCGTCGATCTGGGCGAGGCAGGCCTCGGTAAGGGCGACGCTCGTCACCTCGCCCGCGCGCAGCCGGCGGCCGGCCTCGGCGATGGTGAGGCGGGCGATGTTCGTCAGGCGCTCGGCCACCGCGTCACCACCGGACGGAGAGCTGGTTCGTCGGCGATCTCGACATGGAGGCCGGCGGCATACCGGCCGATGGCTGCCACCCGTTCCGCGTCTTCCCGGGGCACGCGGACGCCCGCGCGCCGAAACAGCCACTGCAGCTCCTCGACCGTCGGCTGACTCATCGGCGACGACTCCTTCCTTGCGGTTTCGCAGCTTCGGCCCCAACTCTAGCCGGCCTCGCCGCCCGACGCAGCCCGGACTGCCGCTGCGGCCCGGCGAACCTCCGGCTCGCGCTCGAGGAGGCGCACGAGCTGCGACGTCGACAGCCCCATGGCGCGGGCCGCCGCGGCGTAGCTCCCGCCCGACGCCAGGAGGGCGTCGAGCGCCAGCGCGGCGAGACGGGCGTAATCGGGGTTCCGCGGGTCGATGCGCACCGCGCCGGCGGCGGCATACCGCGCAAGCTCCGGGGGCCAGGCGAAGCCCTCGGCCACGAACGGCTCCCGCACCTCGCCGGCGATGCGCAGCCGCAGCCGCCGCAAGGCGCGCCTTCGGTTCTCTGCGAGCGAACGCGACTCGGTCGCCGACGCCGTGAGGCCGCTCGGCCGGTGGTGCAGGCGAACCCCGGTGGCGTTCTTCTGCCGGTGCTGGCCTCCGGGCCCGCGCGAGCGGAACCGCTCCTCCTCGCAGTCGCGGGCGAGCTCCTCGTCTTCCGCCGCCAGCCAGCGGTCCCGCGCGCTCACGGAGCGGCCCTCCCCGTTGCCCGAAGCGCGAGGCGCGGGCACACTCCGGCCATGCAGCCCGCGGCCGCGCCCCTCGTCTGGCTCGATATGGAGATGACCGGGCTCGACCCGGAGCGGCACACCATCCTGGAACTCGCCCTCATCATCACCGACGCGCAGCTCGCGGTCATCGCCGAACTGGGGCCGCTGGTGATCCACCAGTCCGACGAGGTCCTAGCTTCGATGGACCCGTGGTGCATCGAGCATCACGGCGCGTCGGGACTCACGGAGGCATCGCGCCGCTCGCCCCTCTCCCTCGCCGAGGCCGAAGCGCAGGCGCTCGCCTTCCTCGAAAGCCGCCTCCGCCCGGGCGAGACCCCGCTGGCCGGCAACTCCGTTCACGTCGACCGCGCCTTTCTTGCCCGGCACATGCCCCGTCTGCACGCCTTTTTCCACTACCGGAACGTGGACGTTTCGACCGTCAAGGAGCTGGCGCGCCGCTGGTACCCGGCCCTGCAGCCACCGAAGAAGGCCGAACGCCACCGGGCCCTCGACGACCTGCGGGAATCGATCGCGGAGCTCCGCTTCTACCGGGAGACGATCTTCCGGCTGCCGGAAGAGATCCGCGCCGCCGCCGAGAACGTACCGAAAGGGGGAAGCGAAGCGGGCGCGCCACCCGAGGAGTAGGGAAGCTCTGCAAGGCGGAGGGAAGCACGAACCAAGCAGCGTGCGGCGCGCCCGCACGTTCATTCTACCAGCGCCGCAAGCCCGTCGGTTAGCATAAGCTGAAGAACTGCGCAACCCCGACGCGAGGAGCCGCATGCCCGCGACGCTTGTCCTCCTCCGCCACGGCGAAAGCACCTGGAACAAGGAGAACCTCTTTACCGGCTGGACCGACGTCCCGCTCAGCGAGCGGGGCATCGAGGAAGCCCGGGCCGCCGGCCGCCTCATGCGCGAGGAGGGGCTCGTCTTCGACATCGTGTTCACCTCGCTCCTCGCGAGGGCCATCCGCACCGCCGAAATCGCCCTCGAAGAGCTCGGCCAGAGCTGGCTGCCGGTCGAGCGCTCCTGGCGGCTGAACGAACGCCACTACGGAGCACTCCAGGGGCTGAACAAGAAGGAACTCGCGGAGCGGTACGGGAGCGAGCAGGTGTTCCTTTGGCGGCGAAGCTACGACGTGCCTCCGCCGCCGCTTCAGCCCGATGACCCGCGCCATCCCCGGCACGATCCCCGTTACCGCCTGCTTCCGCCGGACGTCCTGCCCGCCACTGAATGCCTGAAAGACGTCGTAGCCCGCATGCTGCCGTACTGGCAGGACGCCATCGCCCCCCGCCTGCTCGAGGGGAAGCGGGTGCTCGTGGTGGCTCACGGGAACAGCCTGCGCGCCCTCGTGAAGCACCTCGACAGCATCAGCGACGAAGCCATCGCCGAGCTGAACATCCCCACAGGGATCCCGCTCCTCTACCGCCTCGACGACGGGCTGCGGCCCATCGAGCGGCGGTACCTGGGCGACGAAGCCGCCGCCCGCGCCGCCGCCGAAGCCGTGGCCCGCCAAGCCGGCTGACTCCTGCGTTGGCGCGCGTCGCGAATCGCGTATTACGATTCCGGCGGTGGACGACTTTCGAACGATACCCTTGTACACGTTCCGGGATGTCGACCGGCTTGCCGGTGCGCCCCGCGGGACGGCGCAGCGCTGGCTTCGCGGCTATCGCGACCGCGACCGCCTCGTCCCACCAGTGGGGCGGCCTTTCCGTGGGGAACCAGCAGCGAGCTTCATCGATCTCCTCGAAGTGGCGCTCGTCTGGCGGCTCAGGAGGGCCGGCGTTCCCCTCCAGCGAATACGCAAGGCAGCGGCTGTTCTCCGCGAGTTCATGGGCCTCGAGCGGCCACTGGTGAGCGCTGACTTAACAGTGAGCGGACGGGACATCTTCGCCCGATTGGAGGGCGATCTCGTGCTGGTCTCGGGGCAGTCGCCCCAGAAGGCCTTCGCCGATGTTATCGCTCCCTTCCTCGAGGACGTGGACTTCGAAACTGACGGCCCCGCCCGATGGTGGCCGACGGGGCGTGACGCCGGAATCGCGGTCGACCCTCGCTACGGCTTCGGGTACCCGGTTATTTGGCGAACCGGCGTGCGGGCCGACGTGCTTGCCGACCTCGTCGAGGCAGGGGACCCGGTCGACTTCGTGGCGAGCCAATACGGGCTCGAACCTGCCGAGGTCGAGCGAGCGGCGCAGTACGTGCGCCAGCTTGCCGCATGATCACCGTCTTCGTCGACCGTTGTATCCCGATCGCAGCGGTCCGGGCGCTCCAGCTCGCGAGACCTCCAGTTAAACTGATTCACCATGATGACCGGTACGGGAACCGGTCGCGTGTCGACGACGCCCAGTGGGGGCTGGATGCTGCACACCGTGGCGAGGTGTGCGTCACGCGAGACAAGAAGCTCAGCAAGAAACGGGGCATTCAGGCCTACGTGGCGCCCGCCGGCGCTGTGTGTTTTGTATTGTGTTCGGCTGGCTGCGGGAACTCGTGAACACCGTCGATGACATCGCGCGCTTCGCCGCGCACCAGCAGGGCCCGCTCGTCGTCGCCACCGATCGAAACCGGCAGTTCAGGCAGGTGTACCCGTAGGGGGAACTGAGCCGCGCTACCACCAGAGGACGTCGTCTAGCGGATCCTCGGCGGCGTCGATGTCCGGGCCCTCCTCCGCCTCCCAGAGGCTCGTCCCCAGGTACTTCCAGCCACCGTCGGCGAAGATCATCACCACGTTCCCCCGCTCGATTCGCTTGGCGATGCGCATGGCCGCGTGCAGCACGGCCCCGCTGGAAATCCCGCCGAAGATCCCCTCCGCCAGCATCGCCCGCCTCGCGTGCGAGAAGGCGTGCCGGCTCCCCACGATGATCTTCGCGTCGAGCACGGACTCATCGAGCACCGGCGGAACGAACCCGTCGGCAAGCGAATGCAGCCCCTGGACGTGCACCCCCAGGCGCGGCTCCACGCCGACCACTTTGCAGGCGGGGTTCGCCTCCTTCAGCCGGCGGCCGGCGCCGGTAATGGTCCCGCCCGTGCCCAGCCCGGCGACGAAGACATCCACTCGGTCGAGATGGGCCAGAATCTCAGCGGCCGTGCCCTCGTAGTGGGCAAGCGCGTTTTCGGCATCGCCGAACTGGTTCAGGAGGTAGGCGCCCTCCTCCCGGGCGATGACCTGGGCCGCTTCGTAGGCCGTTTTGATCCCCGCCTGGCGGGGGATGCGCCGCACCCGCGCTCCAAAAGATCGCAGCAGCAGCTCGATCTCCGGGTAGACGCTCTCGGGCACGCACACCTCCACCGGATGCCCCAGCAGCCGCCCGAAGAGCGCCAACGAGACGCCGGTGTTCCCCGTGGAAGCTTCGACGACCGGCTGGCCCGGCCGGAGCGCCCCAGCCGCCCGGGCGCGCTCCAGCAGCCTCACCACTACGCGGTCCTTGATGCTGCCGGTCGGGTTTTGCCCTTCGAGCTTGGCGAAGAAGCGCACGCCCGGCTTCGGCGAGAGCTTCTTCAGCTCCACCAGCGGCGTGTTGCCCACAAGGTCGACGACCGAAGCCGCGACACCCACGGCCTCACCCTCAAAACGGCAGACCGGATTTCCCGAACAGCGTCCGCGCCAAGCAGACGCGGCCCAAGTGGCCGTTCCCGTGACCGATGAGCCCGTGCCCGATTGCCTCCAGCCGCGGCACCACGCCCCACGGCCAGATGCGCACCGGCGATGCGAGGTACTCCTCGCTCATCGCCGCGATGCGCGGCACGATGGCCGCCTTCACCGCCCGGACGTATTCCAGGAACTCCTCCGCCGGCGGGAATCGGAGCGCGTACGCTTCCTCGGGGGGCATGCCCGTGCCCTGATTTACCCGCGGCAGCCCCCAGCGGACGTCGTACCCTCCCTTCAGCCAGACCGGCTGCTCCCGTTCGAAAGCGAAGTGGATGATGTTGTCGGCCGTGCGGACGACGTGCCAGATGTCGAAGCCGATGGAGTTCGTCCGCCCGCCGTGCGTATCATTCAGCTCCTCGGGGCTGAGTCCCGCGAGCCCCATCTCACAGTAGTCGAGCAGCCGCTCCACCAAGCGCGAATACTGGGCGGCCACCGTCGGCGGGTTGCCGAAGCCGGGCAGGTTCCCTTCGGGCTGGGCCATGGGGCGTGCCTCCGCGGAGCGTTCGCACCATAGCGTAGGCCATCGCCGGCGCTCCCGCGCATGAGAGCTGCTACCATCCCCTCACGCCGGCGGGCGCCCTGGCCCGGACCGGCCCGCGAAGGAGCGCTGACCGTGCGACGGTTCCGCTACCAGGTGGCCTGCAGCCTCGACGGCTTCATCGCGGGCCCCAGCGGCGAGTACGACTGGATTCCCGAGGCTCCGGAAATCGATTCCGCCGAACTCTTCGAGGAGTTCGACACCCTCCTCATGGGGCGGAAGACGTACGAGCGCCTCGACCTCGAGGACCCGACCTTCGGTCCCTTCTACGAAGGGAAGAGCCTCCTCGTCGTCTCGCGGTCGCTCCGGCCGGAGGAGCATCCCCGCGTCACCGTCGTCCCGAGCCTGCAACGCGCAGAGCTGCAGTCGCTCCGGCGGGGGCCCGGGAAGGACATCTGGATTTACGGCGGCGGAACCCTCTCCCGCTCTCTCCTCGAGCTCGGCTTCGTCGATACGGTCGAGCTCGCGATCGTTCCCATCCTCCTCGGGGGCGGCATCCCCTTCCTTCCCCCGCCGGCTCCGCGGGTCCGCCTCCGGCTAGCCGACGTCCGGCGATACGAGCCTTCCGGCATCCTGCTGCTGACGTATCTGCCTCTCCGGGGCGGCGGCCCATAGCGCAAAGCGATAGCTCTGGCGGCTGACCTTCGTGGCTCGTGGGCGCGCGGCCCGGTACAATCGGGCGTACGCGTAGTTCCGACGCGACCCCAGGAAGGAGTCCGCCCCGTTATGGAAGATGTCGTCCTCGTCAGCGGCTGCCGCACGGCCATCGGCCGCTTCCAAGGCTCCTTGGCGGATGTGCCCGCCTCCGACCTCGCCGCCACGGTCATCCGCGAAGCGGTGAACCGCGCCGGCATCCAGCCCGAGCACGTCGAGCACGTGGTGATGGGCATCGTCGGCCAGGTGGCGGAGGACGCCTACCTCTCCCGTCACGCCGCCGTGAAGGCCGGGCTGCCCATCGGAACGCCGGCCATGAACGTGAACCGCATCTGCGGGAGCGGCCTCGAGGCCATCAACACCGCCAGCCGCCTCATCCTCGCCGGCGATGCACAAGTGGTGGTAGCCGGCGGCGCCGAGAACATGAGCCGCATGCCCTACTACCTTCGCAAGGCTCGCTTCGGCTACCGGCTCGGCCACGATGCCATCGAAGACGGCCTCATCCACATGCTCACCGACCCCTTCCACGGCTACCACATGGGCATCACGGCGGAGAATCTGGCCGAGCGCTTCGAAATCAGCCGTGAAGCCCAGGATGCCCTCGCCGCAGAGAGCCAGCGCCGCGCCCTCAACGCCATCGAGAAGGGGTACTTCAAGAGCCAGATCGTCCCCATCACCGTGCGCGTGGGCCGCGAGGAGAAGGTGTTCGATACCGACGAGCATCCCCGGCCCACCGACGAGGCGACCTTGGCGAAGCTGCGCCCCGCCTTCAAGGAGGGCGGCATGGTCACGGCGGGGAACGCCTCGGGCATCAACGACGGCGCCGCCGCCGTGGTGGTGATGAGCGCCACCCGGGCGAAGGAGCTGGGGGTCACCCCGAAGCTGCGCATCGTTGCCCGCGCCGAGGCCGGCGTCGACCCTGCCATCATGGGCTCCGGGCCGATCCCCGCCATCCGGAAGGCGCTCGAGAAGGCGCGGCTCTCCCTCGACCAGATCGACTGCATCGAACTGAACGAGGCCTTCGCCAGCGTGGCATGCGCCTGTGCCAGCGAGCTCTGCCTCGACCCGGCGAAGACGAACCCGAACGGGGGCGCCATCGCCCTGGGCCACCCGATCGGGGCTACCGGCGCCATCCTCACCGTGAAGCTCATGTACGAACTGGAGCGGACCGGCGGCCGCTTCGGGATCGTCAGCCTCTGCATCGGCGGCGGTCAGGGCATCGCCACCATCTTCGAACGCATCGACTGAGGCCGACCCTCGGCAGCAACGGGGAGCCCCGCCGTATCCGGCGGGGCTCCGCTGTCCCTGGGGCCTATCGCGAAGGCTCCATACACTCCGGCGCGGCCCGGACCTCCAGCGTTTTCCGCACCCGCACCTCCCGTTCGTAGGCCCCGAGGTGCCCGTACCGGCCGGGCGCCGAGAGCTCCCCTTCGAAGCGGACGTAGAACGCCTGGGGCGCGACCGGCTGCCACCCCGCCGCCTGAAGCGCCTCCTGGAAGCCGGAGTCGGGCTCGGGGATGAGCCAATAGGTAGGCCCCGCCGGGCGGCAGGGCTCGCCGGGGACGAAGTTCGACGTCTCAAAGGCGGTGTAGTACGTCCCGGCGAACGTTTCGCGACCCTCGCCGCCGTCGCCCCCGCAGGCGGCCGCTCCCGCGAGGGCCGCCGCTACGGCCGCCAGAGCCACGAACCGGAGTTCAGGCATCGCCGCCTTCCTCAAGCGCTTCCAGCGCAGCTGCGATCTCCGGATGCGGCGCCCACTGCCCCTTCACCAGCACCTGACGGTCCCACGGAAAGATCACGAAGGCATCGGTAACGATGCCGCTCACGTCGGGTGCGGGCTCGGCCCAGGAATGGCTGGCGAGCGCAGCCGTGACTACCCGTCCGGCCCCAAGCTCGTGGGCCCGCAGCGTCAGGATGCGCAGCGTGGTGCCCGTGTCCACGATGTCATCGACCACCGCCACCGTCTTTCCTGCCACCTCGGCCGCGAGAGGCACCCGCCAGGTGGGCTCTTCGTACACCACCTCGTCATCGACCCGCCGGCTCAGCCGCACGGGGATGAGCTCCTTCCGCAGCATGATGGCGAGCTGCGTGGCCGGGAAGAGCCCGCCCCGGGCGTTGCCCACGACGAGGTCGGGACGGAAGGGCTCCAGGAGCTCCGCCATGCGGATGCAGTGCTCGGCGAAGTCACGCCAGGTCATTTCGTACACACCGGAGCGCCGGCCATAGTCGTACGGCTTCATGCCGCGCAGTCTACTCCACCGCGCTCGGGGTAATGCAGTATCGTCAGGTCCGGCTCCGTGCCGCATGCTCGGAGGCGGAACCCGCTCGAGGAGTCGCTGATGGCAGGGCAGAACCGGAGGCAGCGGCGCTCGATGTTCGCCGCCGTGTGCCAGCGTTTCGACGAGGCCGCGCGCTTCGCCCGTCCCTACCCGCCTGGTCTGCTCGATCAGATCAAGGCGTGCAATGCCGTCCTCCACATCCAGTTCCCCATCCGCCTCGAGGACGGCAGCGTGAGGGTCATCGAGGGGTACCGCGCCCAGCACAGTCACCACCGCCTCCCGTGCAAGGGCGGCATCCGCTACGCGCCGAACGTCACCCAGGACGAGGTGATGGGGCTCGCTGCGCTGATGACCTACAAGTGCGCCATCGTCGACGTACCCTTCGGGGGTGCAAAGGGCGGCATCTGCATCGATTCACGGAAGGAGCCGCCCGAGATCGTCGAGCGGGCCACGCGCCGGTACACCGCCGAACTCGCCGCCCGGAACTTCATCGGGCCGGGCATCGACGTCCCGGCGCCCGACTACGGAAGCGGCGAGCGCGAGATGGCCTGGATCGCTGACACGTACCGAGCCCTCAACCCCACCCAGCTCGACGCCTACGCCTGCGTCACCGGGAAGCCCCTCAGCCTCCACGGTATCCAAGGCAGGCGCGAGGCCACTGGCCTCGGCGTCTACTACGGGCTGGCCGAAGCGCTCGACGACCAGGAGGAGATGCGCCGACTCGGCCTCACGCCCGGCCTGGCAGGGAAGCGCGTGGTCGTCCAGGGATTCGGAAACGTCGGTTACCACGCTGCCAAATACCTGGCCGAAGGGGGCGCGGTCGTCCTCTCCGTCTCCACAGCTGAGGGCGCCGTCTACGACCCCGACGGGCTGGACGTGGAAGCAGTGCGCCGGCACATCGAGGGGTCAGGGACGATTCGCGGCTACCCGGCACCGCAGTTCTTCCCGAATCCGGCCGACGCCCTTGAGCTCGACTGCGACATCCTGGTCCCGGCAGCGCTCGAAAACCAGATCACCGCCGAGAACGCCCCGCGCATCCGCGCCCGCATCGTCGCCGAGGCGGCGAACGACCCGACCACGCCGGAAGGGGAGGCCATCCTCCTCGAGCGGGGGATTTTCGTCATCCCCGACGTCTACCTGAACGCGGGCGGCGTCACTGTTTCGTACTTCGAGTGGCTGAAGAACCTCTCCCACGTCTCCTTCGATCGCATGAGCCGCCGCTACCAGGAGAACGCCAACGCGAAGGTCATCGAGGCGATCGAAGCCCTCACGGAGAGCCGCCTCAGCGACGACCAGCGGGCACGCCTCACCCGCGGTCCGGACGAGATCGACTTCGTCCAGGCGGCCCTGGCCGACACCATGGTCCACGCCTACCGGGCCATCCACACGACGTGGCGCAGCCGGAACCTCCCCAGCCTGCGGGTTGCCGCCTACCTGATCGCCATCGAGAAGGTGGCCAACGACTACCTGACGCTCGGCATCTTCCCTTAGGCCGGTGGCCGTTCAGCCGCGCCTCGCTTCGCCGTAGTCGCCGAAGGGGGCGTCCCGGCGGCGGATCGCCTCCCGAAAGCCGACCTCGCGGAAGCTCTCCACCCAGCGGAGTGCCTCTTCGGTGTGCCGCGCGATCCCGTCGAAGAGCGTCCCCAGGAGCTGGGTCGTCCGCAGGCCCATGTTCTCGAAAGCCTGGTTGATGAGCAGCTTGTTCAGCGCGAGCTGATTGGCGGGGATGTGCCGGAAGCGACGCGCGTACGCCTCCGTCTCCTCGGCCAGGCGGTCCGGCGGGAAGACTTTCGAACAGAGGCCGATGCGGTACGCCGTCGCTGCGTCGATCTGGTCCCCGGAGAGAAGGAACTGCTTCGCGTGCTCGAGGCCCAGGCGGTACACCCAGAGCATCGTCGTCGGCGTCCCGTAGATGCGCGACGGCGGGTAGCCGATGATCGCGTCCTCGGCCATAAAGATGAGGTCGGCGCAGAGGGCAAGGTCGGTGGCGCCGCCGAGGCAGTAGCCGTGAATCTGGGCGATGACCGGCTTCGGGCACTCCCAGAGGGTCTTGAAGCGGCGCATGTTGTGGCCCATGAAGGCCAGGTCGCGCACTGGGTCCCAGGCGCCGGGGCGCGGTTCAGGCCGGGGCGCCCCGAAGCGGGGGCGGAAACCGGCCCCGGACTCGCCGCCCGCCGTGAGGTCGTATCCCGCCGAGAAGGTCCGTCCCGCGCCTCGGAGTATGATGCACGAGACCGCCTCCGAGAGCGTTGCCCGCTCGACCGCGTCAGCGATCCCCTGGATCACCGCCTCGTTGAGCGTGTTCAGCTTTTCCGGCCGGTTCAGGGTGACGATGGCGAGCGAGTCCCGCTCCTCGTACAGCACGGGCGCGGCGCTCTGAGCCTCGCTCATTCACCGACCTCCCGCGCGACCTCCGCTGCCTTGCGAAGCTCGGCGAGCACCGTCTCCCGATCCGCCGAAGGCAGTCGGAAAATCACCCGGTCCACGCCGATCTCCTTGTAGGCGCGGACCAGGTCGGGCCGGGGCGGCGCGCCGAAGACCGACACGGGGATGTACCCCCGGCCGGCGGCCGCCGCTCGCTCGCGCAGCTCGGCGATGCGCGGAGCGAGGTCGGGCCCGCGGCCGGCGATGGGCATCCATTCGTCGCCGTATTCCAGCACACGGTCGAGCGTGCCCGGGCCGTTCCCGCCGACGACGATGGGCGGGTGGGGCTTCTGGACCGGTTTCGGCCACTGCCAGATGGGGTCGAAGTTCACGTACCGGCCGTGGAACTCGGCGTTCTCCTGCGTCCAAATCGCCTTCATCGCCAGGATGCGCTCGCGCATGATGCGCCAGCGCAGCTTCGGGTTCGTGCCGTGGTTCTCCATCTCCTCGTAGTTCCACCCACCGCCGACGCCGAAGAGGAAGCGCCCGTTGGAGAGGAAGTCGACTGTGGACACCTCCTTGGCCGTGGTGATGGGGTCGCGCTCCACCACCAGGCAGATGCCGGTGCCGAGCTTCAGCGTGGTGGTGACGACGGCCACAGCGGCCAGGGCAGCGAAGGGGTCGAGCGTGTGCCAGTACTCCTTCGGGAGCTCCGGGCCGCCGGGCCACGGGCTGCGGCGGCTGGCAGGGATGTGCGTGTGCTCCGGGAACCAGAGCGATTCGAACCCCAGGTCTTCCGCCGCGCGCCCGAGCTCGGTAACGGAGATGGTGTAGTCGGTAGGGAAGATCTCGACGGCGTACTTCATCCTCTCCCTCTCGGATTGGTCGAACGGGAATCCGCTGCCCCGCCGATCCTACGGGGCGGCGTCGTCCGCCGCACGGGAGGCAGGAGACGCACGGCCCTCCGCCAGTGGGACCGGCTCGTCGACCTGGGCACCGTCGTCCCGGGATTCCTCCCCCGGAGCATCGGCGAACGCCGCCCGGAGGCGCGGGCGCCGGTCCACCGTCAGCCGGAAGATATCCGGACGGCTGTAGTGACCGCCGTGGTCCGCGATCATCTTGTGCACCATCACCGTCCCCAGGTTCGCCCTCGCCGTCAGCACCCCCTCCTCGTCGTCGAGGGGGCCGGCAAGCAGCCGCCCGTCCGGGCCGAAGATCCCCGAGTGACCGTTCATCGGCCGCACGATCTCCCGCAGGTCCTCCGGAATGTCCGCCTCGCGGAGGAGGCCGCCGGCCATCACAACGTAGGCCGCCGCCTGCATGGCGAAGGCTGCCGAGAGCGTCTCCTGACGGGTGCCGGTCCATCCGGGCCAGGCCGCGGCGTGGAACTGAACCCCCTGGGCGATAAGCGCGTACCCCGGCAGCACCATCTGGTGCTCCCAGCAGTTGAGGCCCGAGAGCCTCCCGTAGGGGCGTTCGTACACCCGCAGGGTGGAACCGTCGCCCTCTCCCCAGACGACGCGTTCGTACATCGTGGGCTTCAGCTTCCGGTGCTTGCCGAGCAGCTTCCCTTCCCGCCCGATGAAGAGGAGCGTGCAGTAGACGGTCCCGCCGGTCACACTGTCGCGCTCGGCCACTCCGATAACGACGTCGATGCCCGCCCGCTTCGCCGCCCGGCAGAGGGCGTCGGTCGCCGGCGAGGGGACCTCTACCGCGTTCAGGACGAACCGGCGCAGGGCCGAACCGAACCGCCGATGCCCGCACCATTCGGCGAACGAGGCGTACCCCGGAATCCAGGTCTCCCCGAAGACGGCGAGGTCCGCACCAGCTTCGGCTGCCTTGTCGATCCAGAGGCATGCCTTCTCCAACGAGGCGTCGCGGTCGAGGTAGACCGGCGCCGCCTGTACCGCCGCCAGCGTGACATCCGGGAACTCGTCGCCCATGACGCGCCTCCTTAGCCCGTACTCCTCCCGCTCCTTACACCATCACCACGGCGCTCTTCAGGCCGCGCCGCTCGAGCCGCGCGGCGTACGCTTCGTCGGCCCGCTCGAGGGGAAACCGGTGCGTCACGATCCGGTCGAGGTCCGGCAGGCGGGGCAGCATCGCCGCCGCCCGCGCGTAGAGGCGCAGCGGCGCATTCTGCGTCCCCACCAGCCGGAGCTCGTCGTAATGGAGCTGGTTCGCATCGAGGACCAGCGCCGTCCCGGGCGGGAACCCCGCGAAGAGGTTGATCCTCCCCATCTTCCGCGCCAGGCGTAGCGCCTGCGGTACCGCCTCGGCCAGGCCGACGGCCACCGCGACGGCGGGGAACCCATCGCCGCCGGTGAGATCCATCGCGCGGTCGGCGGCTTCCTCCGGCGGGCAAGCGGCGTCTGACCCCAGCTCGACCGCTGCCTGGCGCCGCTCCGCATCGGGCTCGACCACGAGGATGGGCGCGGCGCCCACCGCCCGCGCCGCGACGGCGTGCAGCAGGCCCATCGGGCCTCCGCCGATGACCGCAAGGCCCTCTCCCGGGGCCACGCCGAGCGCCTCAAGAGAGGCGAGCACGCAGGCCAGGGGCTCGACCATCGCCCGTCGCTCGGGCGGCAGGGACGGGTCGACGGGAAGCAGGTGTCCGCCCGCCTCGAGCTCGTGCGGGATGCGCACGAACTCCGCGCAGCCCCCGTCGAGATCGTACCCCAGCGTCCGCCGGGCGCGGCACCGGTTCCGGTACCCATCGCGGCAGAAGGCACAGCGCCCGCAGGCGAGGATGGGGCACACCGCCACCACCGTCCCGACCGGCGTGCGCGCCCCGGGGCCCGCGGCGACAACCTCTCCTGTGAATTCGTGGCCGGGGATGACGCCGGGCTCGGCGCGCTTTTCGCCCAGGAAAACGCGAACGTCGCTGTTGCACAGTCCAGCTGCATGGACGCGAAGGATGACCTCGCCGGGCCCCGGCTCAGGGTCGGGGACCTCGGTCAGGGCGACGCGTCCCGGCGCGAAGAAGCGGAGCGCCCGCATGGCCGCAGCGTACGACGACGCCGGCAGCGGCGCACCCCGGGTCGACGGGCCGTGCGCGGGCGGGTACGCTTCGCTCGAAGCGAACGATCGGGAGGCTCGCCGTGGAGTTCCGGCATATCGCGTACGAGGTGCGCGACGGCGTCGCGTGGCTCACCCTCAACCGCCCCGAGAAGCTGAACGCCATGACCTGGGCGTCCTGGGCCGAGGTGGAGAACGCCGTGACGGCCGCCGATGCCGACGATGCCGTGCGCGCCGTCGTCATCACCGGCGCCGGGCGGGGCTTCTGCGCCGGCACCGACCTCACCGCTCCGGACCAGGGCGAGGATGAGGTGGCGCGGCCGTTCCCGGCCCGCGAGGCCCTCACGCGGAGCCGGTACCGCGCCACGGAACTCGTATGGAACTGCCGGAAGCCGGTCATCGCGGCCGTGAACGGCGCCTGTGTGGGCGCCGGGTTCTCGCTGGCCCTCGCCTGCGATATCCGCATCGCCTCCGACCAAGCCCGCTTCAGCGCCATCTTCGTCCGCCGGGGGCTCTCCGCCGACATGGGTTGCACCTGGTTCCTGCCCCGCATCGTCGGCCTCTCCGAGGCGCTCCGGATGCTGTACACCGGCCGGATGGTGGACGCCCAGGAAGCGCTGCGCCTCGGCCTCGTCAGCGAAGTCGTGCCGCACGAGGAGCTGCTGCCGCGGGCGGAGGCATTCGCCGCCGAGATCGCCCACGGCCCGACCGTCGCCATCGAGACGATGAAGCGGCTAGCGCGGGAGTCCCTCACGGCGGACTTGGCCTCCCACATCGAGCGAGAGGAGTACCTGCAGCAGGCCGTCCGCCGCACTGAGGACTTCCAGGAGGGCGTGCGCTCCTTCCTCGAGAAGCGCGAGCCGGTCTTCCGCGGGCGCTAGGCCTCTTCCATCTCCAGCGCCTCGGCGGCGGCAGCTTCCGGCTGCCATACGAGCTCGACGGAGCCGAAGCGGACGATATCCCCGGGCCGCACGCCGGCCCGGCGCAAGGCCTTCGCCACCCCCCACCGCTCGAGGCGGCGGACGATCTCGTCCTCCGCGCCCTCCATCCCGGTATCCGTCATCTCCACGAAGCGCACCACCCGCTCGCCCTCCACAGCGAATCGGCCGTCGCCCTCCCGCACGACGCGGAACCGCTCCTGCGGCGCCGGACGCAGCACCGGCATCGTCTCCGGTGCCCGGGCCGCCTCCGCATCCCGCGCGCCCCGCACGAGCTCCATTAGCCGCCGGACCAGGGGCTCCAGCCCCCGCCGCTCGAGCGCCGAGACGACGAACGTCTCCCGGCCGGTATGGCCCGCGAGCGTCGCCGCCGCCCGCCGGGCAGCTTCCGCGTCGAGGTCGGCCTTCGTCACCACGACGACCTCGGGGATCGACTCCAGCGCAGGGTCGTTTGCTCGGAGCTCCCCGCGGATGAGCTCGTAGTCGGTGACCGGGTCCGGCGAGGAGCAGTCGACGAGGTGCGCCAGCACCCGGCAGCGGCGCACGTGCTTCAGGAACTCGAAGCCGAGGCCGTACCCCTCGCTCGCTCCCTCGATGAGCCCCGGGAGGTCCGCCAAGGTGAAGCGGTCCCACCCGACTTCGACAACCCCGAGCATCGGCTCGAGAGTGGTGAACGGGTAGGCGGCTATCTTCGGCTTCGCATTGGAGACCGCGGCGAGGAGGGTCGACTTCCCTGCGTTCGGCAGGCCCAGGAGGCCGACGTCTGCCAAGAGCCGAAGTTCCAGCCTCAGGAGGACGCGCTGCCCGGGTTCGCCCTTCTGCGAGTAGTGCGGCGCCTGGTTCGTGCTGGTGGCGAAGTGCTTGTTCCCCCAGCCCCCGCGCCCGCCTCGGGCGACGAGCACGCGCTCACCGGGGCGCTTCAAGTCAGCGATGACATCGCCGCTCGCCTCGTCGATGACCACCGTGCCGACGGGCACGTCGAGGACGAGGTCCTCACCGTCGGCGCCGTGGCGGAGGTTCGCCGCGCCGTTCCCACCAGGCCCCGCCTCGAAGCGCCGCTTCGACCGGTACTGCTCGAGGGTGTAGACGTCGTCGACCGCGCGGAGGTACACGTCACCGCCGCGGCCGCCGTCGCCTCCGTCGGGGCCGCCCTTCGGCACGAACTTCTCGCGGTGGAAGCTTACGTAGCCGTGTCCACCGCGCCCTCCAATAACTTCGATGACGACCGAATCCAGCATCCTATTGCCATCGTACCAGCGGCCGCGCCTGCCCCTTCAGAGCAGTGCCACTGCCATCGCGCCACCGACGGCGAGCACCGTTCCGGCCACGCGGCGGGCCGTCGGCCGCTCCTTGAGCACCACGATGGCGAGCGGCAGGCCCCACACCGGGGAGGTTGACGAGAGCACCGCCGTCCGGGCTGCGCCAGCTTCCTGGAGCGCGAGGATGTACAGGAGGCTTCCAATCCCGGTTCCAACCAAGCCGGCCGCCGCAGCGCCCAAGAGCAGCCTCAGGCTGCCGAGGAGCTGCGCGGCTGCCCCGCGGTCCGCCGCACCCGCCACGAGCGTGAGGGCAAGGGCCGCGGCCGGCGTCCGGAGCGTTCCCACGGCCAGCGGCGGCAGGTTCCGCTGGCCCCACGTCAGCCACAGCGTCGCCGCCGCCCACAGGACCGCCACAGCCCCGATAACCGCCAGCTCCTCCCGCCGGGATGGTTCGCCGACACTTGCCCCCGCAGCCGCGGCGGGCTGCCTTCCGCCCGTCAACAGCCATACCCCCGCGACGATGGCTGCGCCGCCGAGCGCCAGCCCCGGCGTGAACGGCTCGCCGAGGAGCAGCACGCCTCCCAGCACCGTAAGACCGATGAAGCCTGACATGGACGCAGGAAACACCGAACCCATCCCGAATCGCGCCAGCGCCCGGATATAGAGCGTGTCTCCCGCCGCGTACGCAACGATGCCGCTCCCAGCCACAGCGGCGACCTCCTCCGGCGTGATACCGCGAAGCGTGCCTACCTCCCCGAATGCTCCCGCCGCGAGGGCTATGAACGCGGCAGCGACCCAGAGGCGGACGACCCCGATCCAGAGGGGAGACGCTGCCTGGCCGAGGGCGCGCAGCAGGGTGCTGGTGATTGCCCACAGGAAAGCAGCGGCAAGCGCCATCCCCTCTCCCAAAGGGTTCCCCCTACGAAGCCGGAGATCTGTGCAGGATGGAGGTGGCGGTGGGGGAGTGGGGAACCGGGGGATGGGTCGGGGTCAGCTTCGGGGTGGGGGCGATCAGGGGAGTGGAATCAGGCTGGGTTCGCACGGGAGTTCGAGGGCATCATGCCGGAATCTCGGGCCTCGAGCGAGAGGAGCTCGGGATCGCTGCAGGGGAGGTAAGGGCAATTTCGGGCGTTTCCTCGGGATTTCCCGGGGCACTTCTGGGGGCTGGAGAGCCAGCCGCTGTGCGCCGACGTTGTAAGCGTGGGGTCTGGTACGGTGCCGGAGCTGTGCTGGGAGCAGGCGCTCATGCGCGTCCTGCGGGACCCGGAGGCGGTGTGCCTGTACCGCCAGCCTATCGTCGACCTGCGGCTGGGCGTCACCGCTGGGTTCGAGCTGCTCGCTCGGTTCAGCGACAGCGAGGTCGACGCGCCGCCGTTCGAGTGGTTCCGGATGGCGTACGCGATGGGGCTGGGCCCGCGGCTGGAGGCGGCGGTGGTGCGCCGCGCCCTGCGCCTTCGGGACGAGCTGCCCCCGAACACCTTCCTCACTGTCAACCTCGACCCAGCGGCGGTTGGGCATCCAGAGGTGGCGGAGGTGCTTCTGGGCGAGCGGCGCCTGGACCGGGTCGTCATCGAGATCACGGAGACGAGCCCCCTGGGGGACGTAGGCGAGCTCGGACGCGTTGCCCGGGAGCTCCGGTCGCGGGGGGCGTTCATCGCGGTGGACGACACGGGCACAGGGTACGCCGGGCTCGAGCGGCTCCTGGCGGTGCGGCCGCAGTTCGTAAAGGTAGACCGTGCCTTCATCGACGGGATCGATCAGGACGGCGCGAAGCGCGCTCTCCTGGAGCTGGTGGGGCACTTCGCCTCGCGCATCGACGCGTGGGTGGTGGCCGAAGGTATCGAGAGGGTCGAGGAGCTCGCCGAGCTGGCGCGGCTCGGGGTGCCGCTCGGGCAGGGCTTCCTCCTCAACCGGCCCGCCCCGGAGTTCAGGCCGCTCCCGCGGGAAATCGGCGAGCTCATCCGCCGTCTGGCGGTGCGGCGCGAACGGGGGCTGGCGGCCGAAGCGCTCATGGAGGTCGCGGACGCGGTCCGGGAAGGCAGCCCGCTCGAGCGCGGACGGGCGGCCGTCATCGTGGACGAGTGGGGCCGGCCGGTCCGCGTGTGGGACGGCGAGCGGGAGGGGCCGGCGATGAGGATCTCGCCGGTGTCACCGGTAGCGGAGGCTGCGCAGCGGGCGATGGTGCGGGCGCCTGGGGAGCGGTTCCTCCCGCTGGCGGTCGTCGACGACAGCGGGCGCTTGCTGGGGATTCTCCGCGTGGAGCGGATGGTAGAAGGGCTGGCGAAGGCAGCGGCGGCCTGACCGAGCAGGCCAGGCCGCCGCGCACGGAACCGTGAGGCGGCTGGTTCAGGCTGCGGGGCGGATCCGCTGCCGGACCTCCTCTACCAGCGTCGGCGGCACCTCTGCCATGCCGTGGTCGACGCGGGCGTGGCGCGCCACGGCCGCGAAAATCTCCTCTTCGGTCGCGAAGCGGAAGGTGGCAGTGCAGCCGGGGACGATGTCGCCGCAGCGGAACTCCTTCATCGAGCCGCAACCTCCTGCGAGGGTGGTACGGGGAGATCATCGGCGCGACTGGGCCGGCCGAATAGGGGTACGCACTGCGCGACGGTGTGCGCGCGATCACGAGCCGGCGGCGGGTTCGGCCCGAAGGGGGACGGCTTCGGCGCGGCGCCGGCGGGCCACGGCCTCGTCCTCGCCCATGAGGGCCTCGGCGGCGCGGGCGGCTTCGCGCTCGTAGGTCATCCGGTAGAGGGTGGCGTAGATGCCGTTCTTCGCGAGCAGCTCCTCGTGGGTGCCCATCTCGGCGATTTCGCCGTGGTCGAGCACGACGATGCGGTCGGCCGAGCGGATGGTGGAGAGCCGGTGGGCGATGACGAACGAGGTGCGGTTCTCGAGCAGGCGTTTGAGGGCGCGCTGGATGACCGCCTCGGTCTGGGTGTCCACGTACGCGGTGGCCTCGTCGAGGATAAGGATGCGGGGCTTGGCGACGATGGCGCGGGCGAAGCTGATGAGCTGGCGCTGGCCCACGGAGAGGTTGTGGCCGCCCTGGACGATCTCGGTGTCGTAGCCGTTCGGGAGCCGCTCGATGAATTCGTGGGCGCCGACAGCTTTAGCAGCCTCGGTGATCTCCTCGTCGGTGACGTCCGGCCGG
>DAOUCS010000025.1:0-10355 GCA_034431815.1 Dehalococcoidia bacterium | reverse complement strand
AGGGACGTGCTCACGTACAGAGCCTCGTATGGGTCGACACCGAGGCGGCGGAGGGCAGCCCGGTAGGCGGTCGGGTGGGGCAGCGAGATGCCGATGTCGGCCGAGGTGACCACTGCTTGCAGGTAGCCGGCGATGCCGAGGCGCTGAATCTGCCGGCGGAGCAGGTCCGCCCGGAAGAGGCTGTTGGCGGCCACGCCCACGAGAAACCCCCGGTAGCGGAGCGAGGGGAGGAGCGCCCTCGCATCGTCATACAGGTCTTCGCCGGCAGCGGCGAATTCGAAGAACCGGACCGCGAGCGCTTCGACGTCCCCCGCCCCGGCCGAGATGCCGAGCCAATCCAGGATCTCGGCGGCGAGCCGGTGCACGTCAGGGGCACGTCCCTCCCGTTCCATAGCGTCGAGGACGGCGACACAGGCACGCTCGACGTCGCCGGGCTGGAGCGGGCGTGCGGCGCGGTCAGCCAGCCAGGCCGCACACGCTTGGAAAGGGTCGCTCGCCCCCCGGGCGGGACGGACGAGCGTACCGGCCCAATCGAACAGCAGGCCGCGGATCATGTTGGGCCCCCGCTTAGCCGCCGAGCAGACGCCGCACGATCTCGTTCACCTGACGGCCGTCGGCTCGGCCAGCAAACTCCCTCATGAGTATCGGCATGACCTTGCCGAGGTCGCGGGGGCTCGCGGCGCCAGTTTCGGCAATGACGCGCCGCGCGGCCTCTTCGATCTCCTCGGGAGATGCCTGTCGGGGCAGGTACTGCTCGATGAGCTCGAGCTCGGCGCGCTCTTTGGCCGCGAGGTCGCTGCGGCCGCCGCGTTCGAACTCGGCGATGCTCTCCCTGCGCAGCTTCGCCTGCTTCTGGAGGACGGCTATGACGCCGGAGTCGTCCAGCGGGCGCTGCTGGTCGATCTCCGCGTTCCGGATGGCAGCCAGCACCATGCGGAGCGCCGCTTTGCGGAGCTCGTCCTTCGAGCGGAGCGCTTCGGCGAGGTCGGCCTGCAGGCGCTCTTTGAGGCTGGCCATGTCCGGAGCGGCGGTCAGCGGCCGCGAGCTGCGCGGGCTTCGGCGCGGGCTTGCTTCTTGCGGATCTTGCGGAGGCGGGCGGCTTCCTTCTTCTTCCGCTTCACGCTCGGTTTTTCGTAGTGCTCACGCCGCCGCGCTTCGGAGAGGATACCGTCCTGTTGGACGCGCTTGTTGAAGCGCTTCAGGGCTGCTTCGAACGTTTCGTTTTCGCCGACAATGACCTCAGCCAGGGACGTTCACCTCCATCTGCAAACGTGCGCCGCCAACCGGCGGCGTGCCCACAGTATACCCTCACGGCTCCGCTTCGGGCGATGCTCCGAACGCCGCCGCTTCCCGCCGGCACAGCCGCTCCAGGTGGTATTCGACCCAGATCGGCGGGCGCTGTGTGGCGGGTCCAGGCGCCTTCGCATTGAAGCGCTCTTGCCGAGCACGGAGCTGGCGCGCGGCGGCCTCATATCGGCTCCGAAACTGCTCGATGGCTGGCCGGAACCTCTCAGGGTCGGGCGAAGACGCAGCGATGGCGCAGAGCCGCTCGTGCTCTGCGTCGATTGCGCGGAGCAGCTCCTCCTCGCGATGGATCTCCTTCGCGAGCTCGAGCCATTCGGGGAGAAAGCCGTTGATCTCCAAGAGGTGGAACGCGAGCCAGTTCTCGCCTGCAGCCCATTCGTACGGCCGCGCAGGAAGGGGCTTCCCTTCCCCCGGAAGCCCCCGAAAGAGGCCGCGCTCCATGGCCTCGAGAATGCGGGATTCGACCACGTCGTCGATGCCCATGGCGGGCCGCCGCGGTCAGTCGGCCGAGGGCAACACCTTCGGCTGCATGAGCTCCATGGGCCGGCCGTCGACCTTCAGGTCGCAGTTCCCCGGCTTGATGACGAGGACCTCGATGCCGGTCTGCTCGTCCTTGTACCGCTTGCCGAGCTGGATGGCCATCGTGACGCTCCCTCCGAAAACGCCTATTTCTTCAGTTCAAGCGGAGTATCGCCGCACATCAGCTCCCCGTCGCCGCCCTTGGTCACGATGACCTCGGAGCCGCACTTGGGGCAGACGTAGCGTTTGCCGGTCTGTGCAGGCATCCCCAACCCCCTTCGGTTGCCGAAGTTGCTCCCCCGCCGGGCCGGCGGGGCGCGTTCGAAGTATCAACGGGCGAGGCGATCGTAGAGACCTCCGAATGGAGGCGTCAACGAGCGCCCAGCCCGATGGATCATTCGCTGCGGACGAAGATCCAGGCGAGCATCGCCGGATGGTAGTCACAGGTGAGCTTGAAATCGCCCGTGTTCTCGAATACGTAGGTGCGCGTGTCACCCGGCGCGGCGATGTCCTCGGCGACCTTGTTGCCGTTCACGGTGATCGTGTGGAGGCCGCTCTCGTTCACGAAGCGCACTTCGGTGCCCGGACGGACCTTCACCCGGCCTTCGTTCGGCGTCAGCTCCTGGCCGTCGGCGATCACGGTCCATTCGTAGCCCGGCGTGCGGTTGGTGGCCCGGATTTCGACGTTCGACGAGAACTCAGCCGGGGGCTCCGGCGCCGGCTGGGGCGTGCCGACGCCGGGGAGTTGCTGGTAGACGCTTTCGGGCACCGCATAGCGCACGCAGGCCGTGCCCGGGTTTCGGCTGTCCGGCGGGGCAGTGCCGTACGCGTCGTCGGGGAGCTTCAGCTGTGTGCCGATGGCAAGGACAGCGTTCGGGTCGTTGATGCCGTTCGCCTGAGCGAGACTTTGCGCCGTCACGTTGCCGAAGCCCTGCGCGACATCAGCGAGCGACTGCCCCTGGACCACGTAGCGCCGCACTTTCGGAAGCTGCAGGACGAGGTCTGCCTCAAGCGGGTCCGTCGCCGACTTGCCAGCGAGCGCCTCCCGGTTGAGGCGCAGGATCTCGCTCGCCGCGACGTTGTGCCGCTGGGCGATGGTCTCGACAGTGTCGCCCGCGAAGGTTACGTAGACGGCGCCGTCGGGGAGTTCCAGCTCGTCACCGGGAAAGAGACCGGGAACCGGATTTCCGTTCGCGTCGAAGAGCTGCATCTCGCCCTTCTTGCGGTCAATCCGATACGAGATGCCGTTCAGGTCGGCGATGATAGCTGCCCCTACGAACTGCGTCTCGGAGATCTTTTCGATCGACTCGCGATCGGTACGAACCTTGTAGGTCGCGCCCTTCGGCTCAGCCGAGTTGGGAGGCAATTTCACGACCGTGCCCTTCGGCAGGAACTCGCCCACGCGGTCGAAGGGGATGCCGTTGAGCTCAGCAAGTTCAGCGACGCCGATGCGGTGCTGCTTGGCGATGGACACGAGCGTGTCGCCCGACACGACGGCCGTGAGCTCGCGGTTCAGGTTCTTAGCGAACTCGAGGGCTTCCACCCACCCCTTGCTCGTGGGCTCGCCGAATTGATCTACGTACCCGGGCTCGACCGGCGCCGTAATGAGGTTCACGAGGTGCTCGATCTGCCGTTCGTTGAGCGACCCGCCGTATTCCTTGAGCCACGCCGGCATAAGGGTGCCGGCGCGCCCGCACTGGAGCGTGTGGGTGAGCCAGGCCCGGTTCTCGCGGAGGACGATCGGGTCCTGGTTCTTCAGCTCGGGACGGTTGAGCGCCGGCCCCACGAACCCTTGGCCCTGGTTTCCGTGGCACGTGCGGCAGTTGTTCGCGTAGAGGAGCGCACCGCGTCGCACCGATTCTTCGAATTGGTAATCGCGCTGCATTTCGGCGCGGATAGGCAAGTCGAACGCGGCGTAGCCCGCGCAGGCGCCGACCAGCATGAAGCTCAGGACGATCATGAGGAAGATCTGCTTCTGGGTGTTCACTCGCGCCTCCAGCGTTAGGCGTTGTAGGGGACGGCCCGCAGCGGATTGGGCGGATCGGCGGCGCCGCTGGTGATGGCCCGCGTGTTTACAGTGATGGAGCCGTCACCGTTGACTTCGATGAGGAAGGTGTCCATGGAGCGCGGCGCGGGCCCGAAGACGCGCACACCCGCTCGGGAGAAGGTGGACCCGTGGCAGGGGCAGCGGAACCAGCCGATGATGCCCGGGTAGCCGACAATGGCCCCATTGAAATCGGCGCGCCAGGGGACGACGCAGCCGAGATGGGGACACTTCCAGTAGAGCGCCAGCAAACCGCCCGTTCCGCCGACGCCGAGGACATCGCCCTGAGACCCCTCGAGGTTGACAAGCCAGAACTTGCCGTTGGTGATGCGCACCGGGTCGGCGCCCGGCGGGGGAATCAGCCAGGGCGGCACGGTGACGGGCGCGCCGAACCCCGTGGGATTGCGCAGATTGAAGAACGCCAGCAATCCGGCGATGGACGAGCCGAGCGAGAGGATCAAGCCGGCGAAGAAGCTGACGCGGAGAAAGGACCGCCGGGCGATCCGCCGGGCTTCGGCCTGCCGGGCCTGTTCGATGCGCGCGCTGCGGGCGCGGCCTGCTGCTGCTTCCGCCATCTCCACTCCCCTCCTAATGACTGCCCTCGCCTGGGATGCCTTCCTGGACGTCGAGCTGCCACGGCCAGACCAGCTCCTGCCCGGCGCCCCGGAACGCCGTTCCCACCACCGTCAGGACGCCGAACACGGCAACGAAGCCGGTGAACAGCACGATGAGGGCATCGCGGCGGGTGACGACCCAGCCGATCTTCCAGAGGGCATAAATGAGCAGGCTGGGCAGCCCGACCATGGCGGCGATCGGAATCGCCTGCTCGACGATGAACCCCGGCAGGTCCAGGTACCGGAAACTCGTGGGTCCGAGGCCAGTGTATCCCTCGTCGAGGATCTTGAGTTCAAACCAGAGATACGGAATGCGGTGGCTCCATTCCGGCCACGGCAGCTGCGACTGGAGGGAGCGAACGTTCTCGAGGAAGGCGAAGGTGCGACCGCCCGAAATTCCGAACCAGTCGTTCAGCGCCATCGCGATCTTGCCGGTATCCCACAGGATCAGGAGCCACGTGCCCACCACCCCGACGATGGCCGACACCACCGTCAGCCTGACGGAATTCTCCGTGCCGAACCAAACGCCCTGGCCCTCATTGTCCTGGTCGAAGTAGGGGAACGCGGCCATGATGATGAGCCACACCGTAGGAACGATCACGCCCGCGAGCGCCGGCTGCATGTGAAGGAGAAGCTCCTGCAGATTGAGGAGGTACCACGGCGCCTTGGAGGGGTTGGGCGTGACGTCAGCGTTCGCTTGGTCGAGCAGCGGCGCGTTCACCAACAGCGAGAGGGCGAAGAGCGCCAGGGTGAAGACGAGGGCGGAGATGAACTCGACGAATACCAGATCGGGCCAGACGAGGACCTCCTCGTCGCGGGCGCGCGGCTGGGGCCGGGCTACAGGGCGAGCAACGACAGCGGTCGCCATGGCATCACGTTCCCGAATTGAGATTACAAGGGCCGCGCCAGACCGCCGTCACGGCGGATGCGCCAGAAGTGGACGGCCATGAAGATGGCGGCGAGCAGCGGCAGCCCGATGACGTGGAGGGTATAGAAGCGGATGAGGGATTCCTGGCCCACTTGGAAGCCGCCGAGGAGCCAGAAGCGCGTCTTCGGGCCGAGGATTGGCGCCGAACCGGCGATGTTGGTGCCGACCGTGATGGCCCAGAACGCGAGCTGGTCCCACGGCAGGAGGTAGCCGGTGAAGCTGAGGAGGAAGGTCAGGACAAGGAGGATGACCCCGACGACCCAGTTGAACTCGCGCGGCGGCTTGTACGCGCCCGTGTAGAAGACCCGCATCATGTGCAGGAACACCAGGATGACCATGGCATGGGCCATCCAGCGGTGCATGTTCCGCATGAGCTGGCCGAACTGGACGTTCGTTTGGATGTTCTGGATGTCAAGGTAGGCCCGGTCGACGCTGGGCACGTAGTAGAACATGAGGAGGATGCCCGTGACCGTGAGCCCGAGGAACATGAAGAAGGAGAGCCCGCCCAGGCAGTACGTGTGCGTGATTTTGACGTGCGTGCGGTGGATGCGGGTAGGGTGAAGGTGAAGGAAAACGTTCGTCGCAACGATGAGCATCTGGTTTCGCGGGGTGTTCGGGTACCCCGTGCGGAAGATGGACTTCCAAATGTAGTTATGGAACAGCTTGTCGTACAGCTTGTCGGCGAGCGTGGGGCGGGCGGGCTGCTCGACTGCCACGGGAACCTCCTACTGCTGCCACCAGCGGCCGAAGGCGACCATCAGGCCGAGGGAGAGGAAGATGGTGACGAAGACGAAGACGAGCTCGAGCGTCTCGGCGTAGTCATGCGGCAGGTTCGAAAACTCCACGCCAGGCCAACCTCCCCTCGGTGACGATGGGCACGCCTGTCCGGCCCCGAACTTTGTGAAGCTTGTAGCAAGGCTACTTTATACACACGGCCGTTCGGCCGGTCAAACGGCTTTCCTCGGCGTTGACCGGCGGCGCCAGCCCGCCCAGCGCATACGGCAGAGGCCGCGGATGTCCTCGATCGCGGTACGGAGAATCTTCACCTTCGTATCGGGGTCCTCAACCCAGCGGACGGGGAGTTCGCAAATCCGGTAGCCCGACCAATGGGCAAGGATGAGGAGCTCCGTATCGAAGAACCACATGCCGTTCTTCGTGTGGCGCACGAGCTCATGAGCGACCTCGCGACGGAGCGCCTTGAAGCCGCACTGAGCATCGGTGATGCGGAGGCGCGGGAAGAAGAGGCGAATCAGGGTCACGTAGCCCCGGGACGTGATCTCCCGCTTCAGGGAGCGTTTCGTTTGGGCGCCGCGGGCAAGCCGCGAGCCGATGGCCACGTCGCAGCCGCGCTCGGTGACGAGGCGGATGAGGTCTGGGAGCTGCTCGAGGTCGGTGCTGAGGTCTACGTCCATGTAGGCGACGACGTCCGCGTCGCTCGCCAACCAGGCCTCGCGGAGAGCGAAGCCGCGGCCTTTGATAGGGAGCACCATCGCCTTGACGCGGGGCGAGAATTCGGCCTCGAGCTCACGCGCGAGGTCGCCGGTGCCATCGGTCGAGCCGTTGTCGGCGATGACAACTCGCCAGCGGAACCCAGGGGTGCGATCGAAGAGGGCGAGGGTCCGCTCGACGCTCCCGCGGAGCACCTTGACTTCGTTGTAGCAGGGGATGACGACGTCGACAGCCGGTTCGCTGGGCACGGCCGTAGGATGGCCGACGGCGCAGCAAGAGTCCACCGACGGAAGCGGCGGGCGCTATGCCTGGGGCTGGGCCGCCTGCTCCTTGGCCTTCCGGAGGGCTGCGGCGAGACGGTGCTTCATCCGGTCGGCCTTGCCGGTATGAATGGCGCCGACCTTCGCGGCGCGATCCCAGATGGAGTATGCGCGCGAGAGGGCCGCCTCCGCGGCCGCGAGATCGCCGGCAGCGATCGCCTGACGCACGGCGCGGGCGGCGTTGCGGGCGGCAGTGCGGCGCGAGCGGTTGCGGAGGCGCCGCTTCAGGGATTGCCGCCAGCGCTTCAGGGCAGACTTGGTGTTTGCCATAGCGGTGTACGAGTGCCTCGATTGGGCTCGGGATTCAGCCTTTCAGGGTAGGGCGAGGGGAAGCCGCGCGCAAACGGCTCGGCGGGAGGCCAGAAGGGGCTTGCGGGGAGCGGGCGGCCGGGCTATGGTGAAATCGTCCGATAGTGCGTGATGGCAGCAATCGCTGCCGGGTGCGTCGAACGGCCCTGCGAAACCCCGAGCAGTCGAGACGGAAGGTGCAGCGGACCAACGCGGACGTGTTCGCCGCGCAGGAGCGGCAGCGAACGAGCTGCCGATGAAATTCCCCCCAGAAGTGGACTGGACACCGTGACCGAAGACGCTGTTGTCGAAACCAAAGCACCACCGCGATCCCTGAACATCGGCGAGCTGGAGGCGATGACGCGCGACGAGCTCATCGCCATCGCCAAGGAGATGGGCGTCGAGGGCGCCTCCAGCATGCGGAAGGCCGACCTGATTTTCCGCATCCTGCAAGCGCAGGCCGAGGCCCGGGGCAACATCTTCGCCGGCGGCTTCATCGAAATCAGCGAGGACGGCAACTACGGCTTCCTCCGCGGCGAATCGATGCTGCCTGGCCCCCACGATATCTACGTCTCCGGCTCGCAGCTCCGCCGCTTCGGGCTCCGCCCGGGCGACTACGTGACCGGGCAGGTCCGAGCACCCAAGGAGAACGAAAAGTACTACGGGCTTCTCAAGGTCGAAGCCGTCAACGGCATGGACCCTGAAGTGGCGAAGCGGCGGCCCTACTTCGAGAACCTGACCGCCATCTTCCCCTACCAGCAGCTGAAGCTGGAGACGACGCCCGACAACCTCAGCCAGCGCCTCATCGACCTCATCGCTCCCATCGGTCGTGGCCAGCGCGGGCTCATCGTCTCGCCGCCGAAGGCGGGCAAGACGATGCTGCTGAAGAACATCGCCAACGGCATCACCACCAACCACCCCGACGTGCACCTGATGGTCGTCCTCATCGGCGAACGGCCGGAGGAAGTGACCGACATGAAGCGGAGCGTGCGGGGCGAGGTGGTGAGCAGCACCTTCGACGAGCCGGTCGAGGACCACACCCGAGTCGCCGAGATGGCGTTCGAGCGGGCGAAGCGCCTTGTGGAGTGCGGAAAGGACGTCGTCATCCTGCTCGACTCCATTACGCGGCTGACCCGGGCTTACAACCTCGCCCTGCCGCCCAGCGGCCGGACCCTCTCCGGCGGCATCGACCCCATCGCGCTCTATCCGCCGAAGCGGCTCTTCGGCGCCGCTCGGAAGTGCGAGGAAGGCGGCTCGCTCACCGTGATAGCGACCTGCTTGGTCGATACCGGGAGCCGGATGGACGAAGTGGTGTTCGAGGAGTTCAAAGGCACGGGGAACATGGAGCTCCGGCTCGACCGGCGGCTCGCCGAGCGCCGGTACTACCCCGCCATCGACATCCAGGCGAGCTCGACCCGGCGGGAGGAGCTGCTGCTCGACGAAAAGACGCTGAAGGGCGTGTGGCTCCTCCGGCGGATGGTGGCGATGATCTCCCAGAACTCGCCGAATCAGCTCGAGGCGACGGAGCGGGTGCTGGAGCGCCTGGCAAAGACCTCTTCGAACGAAGAATTCCTGGCGACGCTGAAGAGCGACCTGTAAGGCCGCGTTCGAGGCGGGATCCTGCGGCCCGGAGGCTCGCCTCCGGGCCCTTTTGCTACGCGGACACCGGCGGCTTTGGGGAAAATGTTCGCAATCTCGGCATAAGGGGCTGGACCTAAGGGTGTCGGCCGGAGAAAATCGGCCGAGTGAGCGATAGCGGAAGTGGGTTGGGTAGAGGAGGCTCGCTAACGACCGACCACGCTCGCCCGTGGGCCCCCGCCCCCGGGGTCAGCGAGAGGTGGGATGGGTAACGGAAGCAATACACGGGCGCGCTCGCACGCACACGCGCGGCGGCACCGCCGGGTGATGCTCCATCTCCTCGTGGTGGCTATCGCCCTGGCTGCCGTGGGATTTGCGGCGCGCTACCCCTCGACGACCTCGGCCCGGCCGTCGGTAGGCGTGCCGGCGTTTTCCCTGTCGGGCGCGATGGGGGTGTACCGAGCGACCGAGGGGAACAACTACCTCCGGGGCGGGCCGAGCCACCAAACCCTCCAGTCGCTCTCCCTCGTGGCGCGGAGCGCGTCGGCGGCGCAGGTCCGGGTGCTGAGCGGCATCTCCCCGAGCTCAGCGCTCTCGGCGGGCGTTTCGGCGGCGACAGCGGCGGCGGGGACGAACGGCACCTCGCTGGCCGAAGTGCTGGACCCCTCGAAGCCGTACGTGCTGCACGTGGCCCGCCCGGGCGACACCGTTAGCAGCATCGCCGCCGCCTACGGCGTGAGCGTCGGAACGATCCTCGACAACAACCCGACGATCCAAGCGCCGGACCTGATCGTGGTGGGGCAGGAAATCCTCGTCCCGCTCCGGGACGGGATCCTTCACAAGGTGGGCTACGGGGAGACGCTCGCCTCGATCGTCGCCCAGTACGACAACGTCACTGTCGATGCGGTGGTTTCGTTCCGCGCGAACAACATCACCGACCCGTCGTCGCTGGAGACCGGTCGGTACGTGCTCCTGCCGGGCGCGACGAGGAAGCCGCCGCCCCCGCCGCTCCCGCCTCCGCCGTCGCGGCCGAGCCCGGGCGGCGGTGGCGGCGGAAACTTCACCCCGCCGCCGAGCGGAGGCGGCCGCTTCGCCCCGCCGCTCGCCGCCTGGCGCGGCGTGAGCGATCCCTTCGGGACGCCTCGCGGCGCGGGACGCATCCACGAGGGCATCGACCTCGATCTGTGGGGGATGCCGAACTCGCCGGTCTTCGCCTCGTGCAGCGGAACCGTGGTCCGCACCGAATGGTGGACGTACAGCTACGGCTACCATGTCGTCATCGACTGCGGGGAAGGATGGTCAACCCTGTA
>DAOUCS010000024.1:0-1651 GCA_034431815.1 Dehalococcoidia bacterium | reverse complement strand
AGCCGGATGCGCGGCCCGGCGACGTGCTGGACTTCGAGGAGAAGATCCCGGAGAAGGCCGGGCGTATCGCGGCGCAGACCGCCAAGCAGGTGGTGCTGCAGCGGCTGCGGGAGGCGGAGCGCGACGCGATTTATGACGAATACATCAACAAGGTCGGCGAGCTGATCGTCGGGACGGTGCAGAAGGTGGAGCCGCGCCAGATCATCATGGAGCTGGGGCGCGGGACTGAGGCCGTGCTGCCGGCCAGCGAGCAGGTGCGCAACGAGCACCTGCGGCCGGGACAGCGCGTGCGGGTGCTGGTGGTGGACGTGAGCAGGGCTTCGAAGGGCCCCCAGGTGGTGGTGAGCCGGGCGCACCGGAACCTGCTGCGGCGGCTGTTCGAAATGGAGGTGCCGGAGATCAAGGCCGGCACGGTGGAGATTAAAAGCATCGCCCGGGAGGGCGGGCACCGGAGCAAGGTGGCGGTCTGGGCGCGCAACCCGGCCATCGACCCGATCGGTGCGTGCGTGGGGGTGCGGGGAACGCGGATCCAGAACATCGTGAACGAACTGAACGGCGAGCGTATCGACGTCATCAAGTGGGACCCGGACCCGGCGAATTTCGTTTCGAACGCGTTGAGCCCGGCCCAGGTGACGGACGTGGAGATCGACCCGAAGGAGCGGCTGGCATCGGTGGTGGTGCCGGACCGGATGATGTCGCTCGCGATCGGCAAGGACGGGCAGAACGCACGGCTGGCAGCGAAGCTGACGGGCTGGCGGATCAACGTCATGAGTCAGTCGGCGAAGGACCGGCTGGAGGCGGGCGAGGAGGAGCGGCCGCTCGCCTTCGAGCCGTACGCCCCCGGCGAGGCGCCGGACATCGACATCATCCAGGAGGCCGAGGAGGTCGCGGCTGCCGCGGAGGAGGCGGCGGCGCCCAGGCCGGAACCCGAGCCGGCCACCGCTCATCTGCCGCAGCCCGCGCCTCAGCCGGAGGAGGAAGAGGAGGAGATCTCCTTCGCCAAGATCATGGAGCAGATACCGGTTCCGAGGGGCGAGGAACGGGAGTCGGAAGATTACGGCGAGGACGAGGATGAAGAGTACGAAATCCCGACCTCGCTGACGGACGAGAGCCGGCCGTCGTCGATCCGGTTCGCGGAGGATGTCCTCCCCCGCCGGGACGAGGAGGACGAGCCGCTGCCGAAGAAGTCTGCCGGCAAGAAGGGTCGCCGGGCGCGGTACTTCGACGAAGGCGACGACATGGACGATATCGATTACGCCGGGCGCATCCACTAATGGGCCGGGCGGTTGGAGGAGTGACGCATCGCCACGGGGGTTCGACCGCGACGGCTACCGCAACGGACCTGCATCGCCTGCCGGGCTGAGCAGGGCAAGCGCGAGCTTGTCCGCATTGTGCGGACGCCGGAAGGGCGAGTTGTGGTGGACCCCACGGGGCGAGCGAACGGGCGGGGCGCGTACATCCACCCCACGCGCGAGTGCTGGGAGAAAGCGCTGCGAGGGGGTACGATAAAGCATGCACTGAGAATTACCCCGGCCGTGGACGATGTGGAGGCCCTGCGGGCCTTCGGGTTGGCGTTGCCGGCGAAAGAAGGCGATAGCGTATGACGGCAAGACCATCCACCCCAGCGCGCGTAAGCATCCCGGACGCCCTG
>DAOUCS010000023.1:0-1916 GCA_034431815.1 Dehalococcoidia bacterium | reverse complement strand
GGCTGGAGAAGGGGTACGACACGGTGCTCCAGCAGCGCGGGCAGAACCTCTCGGTGGGGCAGCGGCAGCTGATCAGCTTCGCGCGGGCGATCCTGGCGGCGCCGAGAATCCTGATCCTCGATGAAGCGACGGCCTACGTGGACACGCAGACGGAGGTCATTATCCAGCGGGCGCTGCGCGAGCTGCTCAAGAACCGCACGTCGTTCGTGATTGCGCACCGGCTTTCAACCATCCGCGAGGCGAGCCGCATCGTGGTGCTCGATAAGGGCCAGATCGCGGAGATCGGGACGCACGAGGAGCTGCTGGCGAAGGGCGGCATCTACGCCAACCTCTACCGGATGACCTACGAGCAGGAGCAGGCGCGCCAGGCCGCGGCCAGCGTCAGCGAGGACGAGGCGTTCGCCTCCCGGCGGCGGGGCGAGGTGCTGGGAAACGCGGCGGCGCAGCCGGCCGGCGGCGGGAGTTAGCGGGCGCTCAAGTTCGGGCCTGCAGCTGCCGATAATCCCCCTAGCTTCACCTGTAGGAGGGGGACCGAGATGAAGAAGTTTGCCTGCGGGGATGTGGTGCCGGGCTGCAAAGCGGCCTGGGTGTTCGATTCGGAGGAGAAGATCCTGGCGGCGGTGGCGAAGCACGCCCGCGAGGACCACGGGATGACGGAGATCCCCGCGGGGCTGGTCGACCAGGTGCGGCAGCACATCAAAGCCGCCTGAACCACCCGGGGGCAGCAGAGCGCGAGGGGCAGCGACGTCCGCCGCGGCCCCTCGCGGTGTTTAGCGCTGGCGCTCGGGCTGGGCCGCTGCCAGGCGAGCCTCGCGGGCGAGGGCATCGACGAGCCGCTCGACCCGGGCGATGCCGACCGGCTTGCCGAGGTCATCGACGACCACCAGCGGCGCGAAGCGCTCGGATTCCGGCCGCGCCATGGCCCGCGGGGCGACATCGGCCAGGGCGCAGGCGGGCGTGACGGCGAGCACCGGGTGGCGCAGCCCGCCATGGCTCACCCGGGCCGGGCGGCCGAAATGGTCGGTGAGCACCGTCGTCCGGTGGCACTCGTCGGCCTCGGAGCTGGCCAGGGGAAGCACGGGCACGGGCTCGAGGACGCTGGCGATCGTGCCGTCGCCGCCGTCCTGCGGGGGCTGTGCGGCGGCGATCGCCCTGCGCACGCCCACGGTGAGCGGTTCGAAGCCGGGTGCGGGGCGGTTGAGCAGGTAGCCCTGGCCGAGCGGGACGCCCATGCGCACGAGCTCGCGCAGTTCGCCTTCGGTTTCGATGCCCTCGGCGATGACCCAGGCGTCGATGCGGGCGGCGAACTGGCCGACCATCTCGACGAGCGTGCGCTTGACCGGGTCGTGGTCCATGCCGCGGACGAAGGCCTGGTCGAGCTTGACGAACTGGGGCCGAACGGTGAGCAGGCGCTGGAAGTTCGAATAGCCGGTGCCGGTGTCGTCGACGGCGATAAAGGCGCCGCGCTCGCGCACCCGGGCGAGTAGCCGGTTGAGGCTGGCCGCATCCTGGACTTCGCTGTGCTCGGTGATTTCGATGACGAGGCGGGAGAGGTCGTGTTCGTTGAGGAGGACGCTGGCGACCTCTTCGTGGGCGAGGGCGGTCGGGTCGAGGTTGACGGTCAGGAAGGTGTTGGGCGGTGCCTCGGCGCGGAGGTGGAGGGCCTGGCGGAGGACGAGGGCTTCGAGCTGGGGGCCGAGGCCGCGTTCGTAGGCGGCGGCGAACCAGCGGTCGGGGCTGGCCTGGAGGTCGGGGTCGGAGAAGCGGGCGAGCAGTTCGAAGCCGGCAGTGAGCCCGCGGGCGAGGTCGACGATCGGCTGGCGGTAGAGCTGGACGCGGGAGGGGTCGCGGAGGGCGCGGGCGATGGCCTGCTCCCACGCGAAGGTGCCCGGTTGGCGCTGGTTCACGTTTCTCTG
>DAOUCS010000022.1:0-1970 GCA_034431815.1 Dehalococcoidia bacterium | reverse complement strand
CCGGGAACGGGGCATCCGCCTCTTCGTGCTGCCACCCCGCTCCCCCAAACTCAACGGCTGCGTCGAGCGGGCCCAGCGCACCCATCGAGAGGAGTTCTACCAGGCCCTGGACCCACCGGCGTCCATCGAGGAGCTGCGGCAGAAGCTGAGAGCCTGGGAGACCGTGTACAACACCCAGCGGCCCCACCAGGCCCTCGGCTACCAAACGCCGCTGGCATTCTACCAACAATGGCTCGCCACCCATGCTCCAGAAAGGAGGTAGGTGTACGGCATGTACTGGACCCGTACACGGGCTTGACAACGGGCCTGCCCCGGCGGATGATCTTGCACTGCAATGGTCTATGCAGTGCAAGGATGCTCGCCCGCCTCGGAGGTCGGCCGCCGCGCGCTCGTCACGCGCCGGATGCGCGAGCTGCTCGCTCCCTACCGCGGCGGCGTGTACGACCTGGTGGCCTATCACCTGGGATGGGTCGACGCCGATGGGAACCCGGCAGAGGCGTCGGGAGGAAAGCTCGTCCGGCCGCTGCTCTGTCTGGCCGCCGCGCGAGGCTATGGTGACGAGCGTGTCGCGCTCGACGCGGCCGTCGCCATCGAACTGCTGCACGCGTTCTCGCTGGTTCACGACGACATCGAAGACGGCGATACGGAGCGCCGGCATCGGCCGACGCTGTGGACCTTGCGGGGCGTGCCGCTGGCCATCAACGCCGGCGACAGTCTCTTCGCCCTGGCGCACCGTGTCCTCATCGACGCTGTCGCCTCGCTGGCGGCCTCGGAGGGCCTGTTGGCCCTCCGGATCTTCGTGGAAGCTGCGCTCCGCATGATCGAAGGCCAGCACCACGACCTCGAATTCGAGGCGCGCCCCTCCGTGAGCCTCGACGAGTACCTGCGGATGACATCGGCGAAGACGGGCGCGCTCATCGGGGCGTCGCTGGCGCTGGGAGGCGTCTTCGGCGGGGCCCCCGAGCGAGATATCGGCGTTCTCAGGGACGCGGGCGTGGCCATCGGCGTCGCGTTCCAGGCGGTCGACGATGCCCTCGGCGTCTGGGGCGACGCCCGGCGAACCGGCAAGGCTGTGGGGAATGACCTCGCCCGCGGGAAGAAGTCCCTTCCCGTCGTGCTGCGCGCATCGCTGGGCATCGACGGCCGCGACGGGAATGCGGCGTTGCGTTCCGCCACGCTATCGGTGGCGCGAGAACACGCCGAGCGCGGCCGCGAGCTCCTGCGGCGGACGGCGATGACGTCCGCGGCGCTCGCCGATATCGAGGGCATGATCGAGTTCATCCTGGAACGAGAGAGTTGACGACCGGGAGAGGAGGGCCAGCCGGTGCAGGCTGAAGCATCCGTCGCCACACGAGCATCGAGCAACGGCGCGCGTCCGGCGGCGCCGGGCATCCGCTGCGAGCGGCTGCAGTATCTGACGACGCGGGCGCCGGAGTTCGTCGACATCACAGACGATGTGCGGCAGGCCGTCCAGCGCTCGGGCATCCGCGACGGCATCGTCGCGGTGTTTTCGCGCCATACGACGGCCGCGATCCGCATCAACGAGGCGGAGCCGCTGCTCCTGCAGGACATGGAGGCGATGCTGGCGCGCATCGCGCCGCCCAACGTCTACTACCGGCACAACGACCTGTCGATTCGCACGGTGAACGTCACGGAGGACGAGGACCTGAACGGGCACTCGCACTGCCAGCACCTGCTGATGGGAGCCAGCGAATCGATTCCCGTGGCCGACGGGGAACTGCTCCTCGGGCGCTGGCAGCGGGTTTTTCTGGTCGAGCTCGACTGTCCGCGTCCCCGCGAGGTCATCGTGCAGGTGGTGGGGATGTGACGCCGGAGCGCCGCAAGTCGAAGCAGATTCGCATCGGAGACGTGACGGTGGGCGGGGACGCGCCCATCCGGGTGCAGTCCATGTGCTCCACCGACACCGCCGATGTCGAGGCCACCCTCCAGCAGATCCGCGACCTCGTGGA
>DAOUCS010000021.1:0-2207 GCA_034431815.1 Dehalococcoidia bacterium | reverse complement strand
TCCCTTGCCGGGCTCAGACGAGCAATCTTCACCAACGGCTCGCCGACCATGATCGGCGATGTGGTCGAGCACGCCGGCCTTGCGGGGATGTTCGAACGAATCATCAGCGTCGACCCGGCGCGGCGGTTCAAGCCTGACCCCGCTACCTATGCGCTGATTCCCGCTGCGCTCGGGCTGCCTGCGGAGCGGATTCTGTTCGTCTCGAGCAACTACTGGGACGCCGCCGGAGCCAAGAACTACGGGTTACCGAGCGTTTGGGTGAACCGGACAGGAGCGCTACCGGAGCGGCTGGGCATCGAGCCCGACCATGAACTCCCCACCCTCGATGGTCTGCCGGCGCTCCTTGGCCTGCGCTCGTCGTAAGGGGCGTCCGTCTGGGGAACACGCATGCGTCGCCGGGAAGCCTGCGCCCGCGCTATGCTACCGGCGCAGGTCCGCTGGAGGTGTCCCCGTGTCGGAGACCAGCTTCGATCCCGTCCGTGAGCTCCGTCGGCCGGTGCAGGACGGCCTCCGAACGCTGCTTCGCGCCGCCCAGGCTGTCCTCGGCGACGATCCTGCGGAGGTCCGGGAGGCGCTGGGCAGCGTCATGCGTTACCTGGAGCACGACCTCTTCCCGCACCTTGTGGCCGAAGAGTGGGTGCTGTTCACGGCGGTCGACGGCGCGTTCGGCCAGGTGGGGACCGCCCATGTCATGGCGTCCTTCCATGACCAGCTGCGCGCGATGGCCCTTGACCTGAAGCGGGTCGCCGATGCCGCCTCGGCGGCCGAGCATCACGCGGCCTTCCGGCGCTACCTGCTGCCGCTTCTGTACAGCCTCTACGGCGCGGCCCGTGCGCACTTCGCCGCCGAGGACGACTCCTACCTCACCTTCCTCGAATCGAAGCTCTCCCAGCCGCAGGTCGACGTCATCGTCGAGAATCTCGAACGGGTGGCAGAAGAAGCGAGGACGGCGGCCGCCTCGCGGTCGCCGTCCCCGGCTTGATTGTTCCGTCTCGGATTAGCCGCGGGGCAGGCCGAGCCCCCGCGTGGCGATGATGTTCCGCTGGATTTCGCTCGTGCCGCCGGCGATGGTGGCGGCCACGGACATCATGTAGCCCATAGACGCCCGGTTGCGGATGTTGCCGTACATCCCGAAGAGGTGCATGGAAAGGTTGGCGATCCGCTGCTGCAACTCGCTCGTGAAGAGCTTGCACATGCTCGCCTCGTAGTTGGGAATGAGCCCGCGTGCCTGGAGGCTCACGACCCGGTAGCTCAGCATTCGCGCCACCTCGGCCTCAATCCACCGGTCGGCGAACTCGTACCGAAGCATCGGGCTGCGGGCGAAGGACGCGTCCTTCCCTTCCTTCGCGCGTTGCAGGAGGCTCTCCAGGTTTTTCCGGATGCCGATCGCGCTCCCGATGGAGCTCCGCTCGAAGTCCAGCGTGGTCGTGCCCACGTACCAGCCGCGGTTCTCCTCGCCCACCCGGTTCTTGACGGGCACACGCACGTCTTCGAAGAACACCTCGTTGAACGTTTGCGTGCCGGCGAGCGTCGTGAGCGGGCGCACGGTAATGCCTGGCGTCTTCATATCCACGAGCAGGTACGTGATGCCCCGGTGCTTGGGAGCATCGGGGTCCGTCCGCACCAGCATGTACATCCAGTCCGCGAACTGGGCGCCCGTGGTCCAGATCTTCTGGCCGTTGATGACGTACTCGTCGCCGTCGCGCACGGCGCGGGTTTGGAGCGAGGCGAGGTCGCTGCCGGCACCCGGCTCGCTGTACCCCTGGCACCAGATGACCTCGCCCTTCAGGATGCGCGGCAGGTGTTCGGCCTTCTGCTCTTCGGTCCCGTGGACGATGAGCGTGGGCCCCACCATGGTGACGCCGAAGCCGCCCACGTTGGCCGGTAGCCCCGCTTCGGCGAACTCCTCGTTCATGATGAACTGCTCGATGACGCTCAGGCCGGCCCCGCCGTACTCCTTCGGCCAGGCGGGTGCGATCCAGCCCTTCTGGGCGAGCTTGTCGCGCCAGGCCTTGATGGCGCCGAGGCGGGAGAAGAAGGCTCCTTCGCCCAATTCGCCGGTTCCCAGGAGCTCCTTCGGCGCCTCCTTCTCGATGAACTCGCGGACCTCGCGGCGCCATGCCGCTTCGCGTTCGCTGTCGGCAAAGGTGACCATCTCGTCTGCAGCCTCCGTGAAGTCGAACCGCTCTCGAATTCGCCCCATCATA
>DAOUCS010000020.1:0-6492 GCA_034431815.1 Dehalococcoidia bacterium | reverse complement strand
CGGCGCGCCGCACGGGAGCGCCGCGGCGCCGCCCGCCCCGCGCCCCCGGCCTTCCAGCGGTACTACGTCGACGTGGCCTTCGCCGCGGTGGCAGCGCTCTTCATCTGGGAGCTGGAACAGGAGGGTTCCGCATTCGCTCCCGCAGGCGCCGGAACGGTCGAGACCGATCCCTCGGCGCTGCTGGCCCCCGCGGTCGCGGTCGTGGCCGCCGGAGCGCTCTCGCTGCGCCTCTACCCCCTCGCTGCGCGGGCCGCCCGCTGGCTCGCGGGATGGCAGCCTGCAGCAGCCGTCGCGCTTTGGAGGGTAGAACGAGAACCAGCCCCGCACGCCCGCCTCGCCTTGCTCGTCCTGATGGCAGCGACGGTGGCGGCCTTCGCGGCGAGCTACGGGCCCACGGTCGAAGAATCCCGCCGCGACCGGGCGCTGTTCGCAACGCCGGTGCCGGTCTCGGGTCGCCTACCTGCCGCGACGGGAGCGGGCGTCGCCTGGGAGGAAGCGGAGGCAGCGCTCGCCACGACGGATGGGCTCGCCGAAGCGACGCTGGTGTACCGGGCTGCCCATTCGCTGGCGACCGCTGGTGCGGGGGGACCCCAAGTAAACGTACTCGCCCTCGACCCGGCAGCAGCGAGCAGCCTTCTGTGGTTCCGAAGCGATTTCGCGGACCGCAGCCTGCGGGAGCTGATGCTCGCGCTCGCCGGCCCGGCTAGCCTGCCCGCCATCCGGCTGCCGTCCGATGCCCAGGCGATCTCGCTTTGGATCGACAGCACGGCAACGCGGGAGAACGTGACGCTTTGGGCGCGCGTCCGCGACCGAGCAGGCCGGTACGCCCTGCTCGAGCTGGGGAAGCTCGACGCGACCGGGTGGCGAGAGGTGCGCGCAAGCCTCACGGAGCGGCTGGACCCGCTCGAGCCGCCGGTCGAGATCGTGGGCCTGCTGATGACGGAGCCGCCGAACCAGTTCAACGCCAGCGATGCCGCACTCTATTTCGACGACCTTGGGGCCGTTCGAGCCGACGGAAGCGTCACCGTCATCGAAGGGTTCGAAGGGAGCGTACCGTGGGCGGTGCTCCCCAGCCCCCGTCCGAACGCCGACCGCTTCGAGATCGGCAACGCTGATGGCCGCGAGGGCCGGGTCGGGGTCTTCCGCTTCCGCGTGGGGCAGACCGGCGAGCGGCGCGGAATCTTCATCCAGGACGTCTCGGTTCCGCTGCCGGCAATCGCAACGGCTTCGTTCGCCGAGCGGACGGGCATCGGCAAAGGGGGGCGAGGCCTGCTCTCCGTCGGCCAGGCGATTGTGCCGTTCGAAGTGCGAGAGGTCGTCCGCCACTTCCCCTCGCTGCCCGCCGACGAGGGCCCGGGCCTCGTCTTGGACCGTGGAAGGCTGAGGGCGTGGACGGACGCGTTCGATTTGAGCGGCCGGCGGCTCGCTCCGACGGAGGCGTGGGCGGAGCTTGCGCCGGAGCTGACCGAGGCGGAACGCGGGGAGGTCCTGCGACGGCTAGCGCAACCGCCGCTCTCGCTCCAGCGCCTCTCGGTGCAGACCGAGGCGCTGGCGCGGGCGGAGCGCAACCCGCTGCTGGCGGCGAGCGGGAGCGGTGCGTTCGCGCTGGCTCTCGGTGGCGCTGGGCTGGTCGCGGGGACAGGCCTGGCAGCCAACGCGGGTGCAGCGGTGGCGCGCCGGCGGACCGAGTTCGCCGTGCTGCGCGTGCTCGGATCCAGCCGCCTGCAGGTGACAGCCATGGTGGGGGTGGAGTACGCGCTGGTGCTGGCGTTCGGGCTGCTCGCCGGCTTCGGCATCGGCGGTGCCTTATCCCGCCACCTGCTCCGATTCCTCAACGTCGACGAGACGGGGGAGCCGATCGAGCCCCCCGCGCGCTTCGTCTTCGACTGGAGTGCCGCCGGGGCGGCCGCCGCCGCGATGGGGCTCGCGGCGGTCATCGCCGTGGCGTGGGCGTGGTGGCGCCTGCGCCGGATCGACGATGCGGCGACCCTTCGGATGGGGTACAACACCGAAGGCTAGCGACGACGCGAGAAGGAGGAGTGTCATGCAGAAGGCCCAGGTTGGATCGGTTACCGTGGTCGCCCTGGTGGACAACGTGCAGGCGTACCCGGCGTCGGCGGTGTACCCGAAGGCGGGCGATGCGCTCCAGGAGTTCGCCCGCTACCTCGACGCCAGCGGGGCCGTGGCGCTCAACTTCGCCGCCTTCCTGGTGGCGGACGGCGACCGTCGTATCCTCGTCGATACGGGGTGGGGGCCCGAATACCAGGGGAAGCTGCTGGAGGAGCTCTCGGCGGCCGGTGTCCGGCCCGACGAGATCGACACGGTGGTCTTCACGCACCTGCACGGTGACCACACGGGGTGGAACATCGACCGGGCGACAGGGCGACCCCTGTTCGCACGGGCGAGGTATCTGGTGCCGCGGGCCGACTGGGACCACTACGCTGGCCAGCAGCCGCCCCCCGACTCCTTCGTGCGCGACGTGCGGCCCTTGGAGGCGGCGGGATGCCTGGAGCTCATCGAAGGGGAGCGGCGGCTGACGGATGCGGTGACGACGGTGCCAACGCCGGGGCACACGCCGGGGCACACGAGCGTGGCCATCGTTTCGGGAGGCGAGCACGGATTCATCCTGGGGGACGTCGTGCTGAGCCCCATCGACGCCGAGCAGCCGGAGCTGGAGAACAGCTTCGATTGGAACCATGAGATGGCCCGCGAAACCCGGCTGCGGGTGATGGACCGCCTCGAAGCCGAGCGAGCCCTGGTCGGGGCGAGCCACCTTCCACCGCCGGGGCTGGGCCGCTTCGTGCGGGCGGAGGGGCGGCGGATCTGGCAAGCGTTGGGAGGATGAGGCGATGCCGGCCTCGGCGACGGCACCCGGCCGGCCCGCATGGACGGGAGCAGCGCTGCTCGCCGGAGGACTGGTCGCCCTCGCCATCGCTGCAGCCGTCGTGCCCATGCTCCTCAGCCGCGAGGCCCAGCCGCCCCAGGCCGGTCCGTTCGTGCCGCCAGGGGAGCCGTACCGCGTGACGCAGGTGGTCGAGGTCAGCGGGAGCGGTCCCGTGCTCAAGGACCGCTCCCTCGACCTGACCGGAGCAGCGATCGCGCGGGCCATCCCCGCGGGGATTGGAGAGCTGCGGCCTGGTGAGGCAATCGTCGTGATCGGCGTTCCCAACGAGGTTCGGAACTACGCCATCCTCCTCATCGCGGTGACCGCCGCCGACGGGCGAGGCGGAGTGCCGCCCCGCGTCTTTGGCGCCTTCTCGGGCCACGAGGTCTTCGGCCCGAACGCGGCGCCGGTCGCCTGGGGAACCATCGCATCGGTAGAGGGCGAGCGCGTCGTTCTGGAGGGACCGGGAGGGAACGCGGAACTCGTCGTCGGCGAAGGCGCGCCGCTGGTGCGCTTCGCCGCAGCGGATTGGCACAGCCTCGCTCCGGGCGATCGTGTTGCCGTGGCGGTGGACGCCTCGGGCAAGGTTCGCCAGGCAATTGCCGTGCCGGCGGCCTATTTGCCGAAGGAGCCGTGAGGCGCGTTGTAGCCCTGGCCGCGCGGGGGAAGAATGGGGGCATGGGCGGAGCCGATGACCCCCTCGCCCGGGCCCTCGCCGAGGTCGTGGGGCGGGAGCACGTGCTCACCGATCCCGAGCTTCGGGCCGGGTACGAACGCGACTGGACGGGCAGGTTCCAGGGCCGAGCGCGGCTGGTCGTCCGTCCCGGGAGCACGGCCGAAACTGCGGAGGTCGTGAAGCGGTGCGCCGAGGCCGGCGCCCCCATCGTCCCTCAGGGAGGCAACACCGGACTGGTGGGCGGAAGCGTCCCCCGCGGGGACGAGGTCGTGCTCTCGGTCGCCCGAATGTCGCGGGTGGAGCCAATCGACGAGACCGCTTCCCAGGTGACCGCGGAGGCCGGGGCGACTATCGCGGCCGTGCAGGAGACGGCCCGAGCAGCAGGCCTCGAATACCCGGTCGACCTCGCCTCGCGGGGGAGCGCCACCGTCGGCGGGACGATCGCGACGAACGCCGGCGGGATGTACGTCGGCCGGTACGGGGCCACAAGGGCGCAGGTCGTCGGCATCGAGGCGGTGCTTGCGGACGGGAGCATCGTGTCGCGCATGAGCGGGCTTCTGAAGGACAACGCCGGCTACGACCTCGCGAGCCTGCTCTGCGGGAGCGAAGGGACGCTGGCGATCGTGACCCGGGCGCGGCTGCGCCTCGTGCCGGCGCTCCCCCGGCGCGCGGTCGCGGTGGTGGGCCTCGGCTCGCTCGGCGAGGCGGCGGAACTGGGCGCCCTCCTGCGGAAGGAAGTCGGGAGCGTTCTCGCCCTCGAGGCCTTCTTTCCCGAAGGCGCCGAGCTGGTGCACCGGCACCTCGGCGTGCCGCTGCCGTTCGAGCGCCATCCCGGCTGCTACCTGCTGGTGGAGTGCGGCTCGCGCGAGGATCCCGCGCCGGAGCTGGCAGCGGCGTTGGAGCGCCACCTGGGCAGCGATTGGGCCGTGATGGGTACGACCGGCCCGGAGCGGGCTCGGCTGTGGCGGCTGCGGGAGGGCCACCCGGAAGCCATCGCCGCCGAGGGCATCCCCCAGAAGCTCGACGTCACCGTGCCACAGGCACGGCTCGCGGCGTTCGAACGCGAGGTTCGGCGCCGGCTCGCGCAGGGCGTACCGGGGGCCCGGCCGATCCTTTTCGGGCACATCGGCGACGGGAACATCCACGTCAACGTGCTTGGCACCGACCCGAACGACGAGCGCGTGGCCGACGTGGTGTTCCGGCTGGCTGCCGAGCTCGAAGGGAGCATCAGCGCGGAGCACGGCATCGGTGTCGCGAAGGTGCGCTGGCTGCACCTGACGCGGAGCGAGGCCGACATCGCCGCGATGCGCGCCATCAAGCGGGCGCTCGACCCTGCCGGGATCCTCAATCCCGGGGTGCTGTTCCCGGCGGAGTGAGGGTTCGCTGTTCGCGGAACCAGGCGGCGGTGCGGGCGATGCCCTCTTCGAGCGAAACTTCCGCCCGCCAGCCCAACACCTCCTCGGCGCGGCGCACGTCGAGCCAGACCGCGCGGACGTCGCCTGGGCGCGGGGGGCCGTGCTCAAAGGCCGCCGGGCCGCCCACGGCCGCCTCGACGGCGCGGAAGATCTCGAGGACGTTCGCCCCCCTCCCGGTGCCGATGTTGAGGACAGCGCGGGAGCCGCGTTCGAGGGCGAGGAGGTTGGCGCGGACGATGTCGCTGACGTACAGGTAATCCTTCTGCTGCAGGCCGTCTCCGTCGATGATGCACGGTTGGCCGCGGAGCATTCGGCCGATGAAAATGGCCACCACGCCGGCTTCGCCGGCCGGATCCTGGCGCGGGCCGTACGCGTTGCCGTAGCGAAAGATCGTGTAATCGAGGCCGAAGACCCGGGATGCCCACTCGACGTACAGTTCGCCGGCGTACTTCGAAACCCCGTACGGAGACAGCGGCCGGATAGGGTGGTCCTCCGGGACCGGGAGCGTCTCGGGCTGGCCGTACACCGTACCGCCGCTCGAGGCATAGATGACCTTCCGGGCGCCGTATCGGGCGGCGAGCTCCACGATGCGGGCCGTCCCCGCCCCGTTCACCTCCATGTCGTGCACAGGGTCCTCGGTGCTGACCTTCACGCTCGACTGGGCCGCGTGGTGGTTCACGACCTCGGGGCGGAATTCGGCGAAGATGCGCTCGGTCTCGCGGGCGTGGATGTCGACCTCGAAGAGGGTTGCGCCGCGGGGCACGTTCGAGCGCCGACCAGTCGAGAGGTTGTCGATGACCGCGACCTCGTGGCCTTCGGCTAGGTAGCCTTCCACCACGTGCGAGCCGATGAACCCGGCTCCCCCGGTGACGAGGATCCGCATCCGCCTTCCCCCTCAGGTTCAGGGGCCATGGTAGCCGCGGGGGTGCTAACGGTCGCGCAGCCGGGCGAGCGCCCATCCGATGAGCGCACCGATGGCCCCCGCCGTCGCCCCGCCGAGGACCATCGGCACCACGATGTCGGCGAGAGGGGCACCGCTCTCCATCTGCGCGAGCTTGGCGAGGACCACGTTCGCCGCAAACCCGAGAGCGAAGCCCCAAGCCGCCCACGCCTGTTCGCGAGGGCTCGACGGTCCGAAGACATCGGCCAGGAAACGGGCCAGCGGCGTTGGCTCCGGAGGGAGAACTGGCTCACGCGAGGAGTGCCGCCGATCCCGCTCTTCGTCCAGCAGGGCGAGGAGTTCGTTCAGGAGGTCGTCGGAGACTTCGTCGAGGAGCTGTGTGTAGTCGATTGGCGGGGCCACTTCCCGAGCGGGCGCGGGCGCGCGCCCCGCTGCGCGGCAAGCGCCGCAGCGGTAGCGGCCGGTCTGCCACTCGTCGAAGGTGAGGCCTCTGCCGCAAAGGGCGCAGCGGGCGCGGACGGCAACGTCATCCATGGCCTTACAGACGGTCGTCCACGGGCGGAGTGGGCGTCGGACCGCCCTCGGTGGGGACGGTCGGCGTGGGCGTGGGCGTGGG
>DAOUCS010000019.1:0-4331 GCA_034431815.1 Dehalococcoidia bacterium | reverse complement strand
ACCGGGCACTCGAGTGCGCCGCGGCAGCAGCAGCAGTGATGGCCGAAGAGCTGGGTTGGGACGCGGGCGAGCGGGAACGGCAGCTCGCCGCCTTCCGCGCCGACCTCGCCCGCCACCTGCCGAGCCCTGAGGAGATCGTTGCGCCGCTGGGCGCGGCCGCGGCTCAGTAGACGAAGGGGAACAGCCGCCAGCGTACGCGACGGGCATACTCGGCATAGTCAGCGGTGGCGACGAGGAGGCGCTCCTCGGCGCGGATGCGGAGCAGCTGCCCAGCGACCACCGCCGCAAGGAGGACGCCGTTCACGACCGACAGGTTTGCCAGGAGAAAACCAACCCCGGTGATGACGTGGGCGGCGTAAATGGGATGTCGCACGATCCGGTAGGGCCCCGACGTCTTCAATCCCCGATTCGCGGCCACGATGCCGAAGCTGCGGCCCAGATAGAGGATGCAGAGCGCCGCTGCACTGACGCCAGCCATCTGGATCGCCGTTCCGACGCGCTCCGCCGCCGCAGGAGCCCCGTCGATCTGGTAGGCCAACGGCAGCCACCCGCCGATCGCGGCCGCGGCCCAGTCGAATGGACGCGTCGTAACTGCCTGGGGACGCCGGCGCGTGAGGAAGAGCGCCACGAGGACCAGCTGCTCGACGACGAAGGGGACGTTCTTGAGCGACCCGGCGAGCACTGCCTGCAGGTGCACCCAAACGAACACCGTCGTGAGGACGACCAGGGCGGCGTCCTGGACGTAGGAGAGGCGCCGCCGCCACGCCGGGCGACGGTACCAGCGGACAACCGAAGAGGCGGCAGCTGCAGCAGATGTCACCGACAGGGCCCTCCCGGCACGCCGAACGGTTCCCGGTTCCCTTGAGAGAATCGGCCGCGGAAGCGCCGCAGGTCAGCGCAGGCCCCATCCGGCCACCGTGACGGGAAGCGGAGGCAGTTGGGTGACGACGGGGTGATCCCTCTGTTCGTCTCCGGCAGAGGGTCGACATTGCGAGTAGCTCCACCGATCCGGAGCCCGGGAATGACGGAGGGGAGGCGGGCGAAGGGCAGGGGAGCGGAAGCCGGGGGACGAACCCCGAGACCCGAAGAGGAGAGGTAGGAGAGATGCTCACCAAGCTGTACACATGGGCTCGCGCCCGCAAGCAGGCCCGCGAGGAAGAGGGCCAGAGCCTGGCCGAGTACGGCCTCATCCTGGCGCTGATCGCTGTGGTTGCGATCGCGGCCCTCACCACGCTCGGCGGGGGGATCGCCCAGACGCTCAACGACGTCGCCAGCCAGCTCTAACCGCAGGCCCGAACGGACCGCAACGGCAGGGTGGCGCGGGATCCCCCGCCCACCCTGCCCCGCATCCGGGCGCTGGGACCGCGCCCTCCGGAGGGCGGAGAGGAGTCCAACCGATGACCGATCGCACGGGTTCGGCCGGCCGCCTGCAGCGCTTCCTCCCCCGCCTCGCCCTGCGCGAGCGGGGACAAACGCTCGTGGAATTCGCCCTCATCCTGCCCATCATGCTCCTCCTCATCTTCGCGCTCGTCGATTTCGGGCGCGGCTTCTACACCTGGCTCATCGTCACCAACGGCGCGCGGGAGGGGGCACGGGTAGGCGCCACCCAGCAGGACTACAACGCCATCATGACGCGCATCCGGCAGGCGACCGACACGCTCGACGAAGACCGGATGACCGTCACCCTCACGAACGTCCAAGGGCCGCGGGGTGAGCCGATCACCGTCGACATCCGCTACGACTTCGACTGGGTGACCCCCATCGGGCCGATCCTGAACATCGTCAGCGGCGGGAACCTGGGCGAGGTCACCATCCGGGGGTACGCCTCGATGCGCCTTGAGTAGGCCGCCAGCGGGGAGGACGGCGTCGCCGGCACCCGGGAGGACGTGTCGGCAGAGGAGACGGAGCTATGGGTCGGAAGCTTCCTCAACGCCGCGAGGCCGGCCAGGCGCTGGTGCTGTTCGCTGCTGGACTTCTCGGATTCCTGGTGATCCTGGGGCTGAGCATCGACGTCGGCCGCTTCCTGTGGGCCCGCACCCAGATTCAGGCGGCCGTCGACGCGGCCGCGCTGGCCGCCGCCCAGAGCATGCCCGACCAGCAGGACGCGGCTCAGAAGGCGGAGTGGTTCTGGATCGATAACAGCGGCTTCATCCGCTCCCAGGGCCGGAACGTCCAGTTCCGCGTGACGTACCCGCCCGGGAACAAGGCGGTACGCGTCGAGGCTTCGGCCGAGATCCCAACCTGGTTCGCCCGGCTGGTGGGCTTCGACCGCTGGAACGTTTCGGCTGCCGGCGAAGCGGAGTCCCAGGTGCTCGACATCGCGATGGTGCTCGACATCTCGGGGTCGTTGTGCTTCGACACCTACCCGCAGGTGGAATCCCAGACGGCGTGGATGTCGCCCGGTCGAGCTGACCGCATCCCGCGGCTGGTGCAGCCGATCCCCGCCGGCGGACCGGACGTGATCACGATCTATCTGGACAGCGTCGCCATCTTCAACAGCACCTCGTCGTCGGCGAACAACCAGAACTTCGGCTACAGCTCTTCGACGCCGTACTACCAGCGGAACATCGGCGGTCGCGCGGGGACCATCATGATCGACCGTGAGCTCTTCACCATCCTGAGCATCAACGCGGCGAACAACAGCATGCAGGTCCGCCGTGCCCGCCAGAATTTGTACACGGGCCAGTGGACGACGAAGGATGCCCACCCGGCCGGGGCCCAGGTCTGGGCGAACCGCCGGAGCTGCGTCCACGCTGCCCCAAACGGCAGCAATGGCCCCTTCGAGCCCTATGACTCCATGGTCGACGCCGCGGACTACTTCGTGACTCTCTTCGATCCCCAGTACGACAAGATCGGCGTGGCCAACTTTTCGCACCGCGCGAATTGGGTCGCGAGCCTTTCCAGCAACTTCACGGCCGTGCGGAACGCGATTAACTCCATGAATCCGCCGAACGGCGCCACGAACATCGCCCACGCGATCGCCGTCGGCCGCCAGATCCTCGACGGCACGGGCAAGCGGGCAAACGCGGTGCGCGTGCTCGTCCTGCTCACCGATGGTGTGGCGAACACGTACTGCGGGCCGGCGACCTACAGCCCCAACGCCTACAACAGCACGAGCTGTTCGGAAGGGAGCGGGAGCGCTGCCGTCCAGCACGCCTTGGCCGAAGCGCAGCGGGCGAAGAACGGCCAAATCATCATCTACACGATCGGCCTGGGGAACGAGGTCGACCACGACTTCCTGGAGCAGATCGCCGAGATGACCGGGGGGAAGTACTTTTACTCCCCCACGGCAGAGCAGCTCGACGAGGCGTTCCAGGCGGTGGCAGAGCAGACGCACATCGCGCTGGTGCGATGAAGCCCCACGCGCGCGGCGCCTCCGGCCGCCGAATCGCCCTGTAGGGCGTTCGGCGGCCGGTCGATATTGCTAGGGGAGGCTAGGAAGTGGCTCGACAAGCAACCGCAGCGGCAGGAACGAAGGCTGGGCGCAGCCCGGCCTTGCTGCTCGTGGCCGTGCTGGCCGGCGTGCTGGCGGCGGCCCTCATGCTCGCCTACCTGAACAGCCAGCAGGGGAGCGAGACGCCGAGCGTGCCGGCCGCAGACGGCGGTCCCACCGTGTCCGTCGTCGTGGCCAAGCGCGAGATCCCCTTCGGGACGAAAATCACGGCCGACATGCTCGAGGTGCGGGAGCTCCCCGCAGCCGCGGCCCTCGCCGGCGCCTTGACGGACCCGCAACAGCTCGTCGGCAAGGTCACGACCGCCCCGATGGTCCCCGGCGAGCAGTTCGTGCCGAGCAAAGTGAGCGACTACTCGGGCCAGGACACGCTCTCCTACCGCGTGCCGGAGGGCCGGCGGGGCGTCTCGGTCCAAATCCCGCACGAGGCCTGGGCAGCGGCAGGCCTCGTCCAACCCGGCGACTACGTCGACATCCTCGCCCTCGTGGCCGTCTCCTTCACGGACCCCGCAACGGGCGAAGAGAAGGAGCGTTGGACGGCCCGCATCATCGCTCAGAACGTGCCGGTACTGGCGGTAGCCCAGACGCTGGTTCCGGTCATCCCTCAGGTCGACCAGGCCGGGAACGTGACCGGCAACCCCGAGGGCGGCTACCGGCCGGTGGGGAATCAGGATTTCCACGAGGCGGTTTCGGTGACGTTCGGGCTGACGCCCGAGGAAGCGGCCATGGTGGCGATGATCGACGCCATGCCCGATAACGCGGCGCAGTTCCGCATCATGGTGCGCCAGACCGGCGACCAGAAGCCCGCGCCGACGACGACGTGGGACTTAATCGAGGTTCTGGGCGGCCGCTAAGCGCCGCTGAAGCCCCCTGGCGCCCC
>DAOUCS010000018.1:0-2242 GCA_034431815.1 Dehalococcoidia bacterium | reverse complement strand
AACCTTCGCTCCCCTCTACATCGACGCCCCCCTCATCGAAGGCTGCCTCGCCTGGGTCGAGTGCCTCGTGCATGACGCCATCCGCACCGGCGACCACACCCTCTTCGTCGCCGAACCGGTCAAGGTCCAGGCCGATGACGAAGCCTATGCTGGCCGCTGGCTCCTCGCCTCACCCGAAAAAAGCCCCCTCATCTTCATCGGCGGCACCACCTACACGACCCTCGGTCCCCCGCTCGAAGCCGTCGTCCGCGTCGATGAGCATGGGGCCCTCATCGCCGAAACCCCCGAGGAGCGCGAGCAGCGCCTCGAACGCGAAGCCGCCGAGGCCGAACTCCTCCGCCGCGAAGGCGAAGAGGGCCCCCGCCAGCTCCGCGGCCTCCAGCCCTGACGCCCGTCCAACCAATGCAAACGGGGCCGGCCCACCGGGACCGGCCCCGCGGCATCCGCGTCGGTTCGCCTCAGCCCCGCCGCTGTGCCAGCGGTACGTACGGCTGCGGGTCGGCGCCTTCGTACAGCGCGTTCGGCCGCACCAGGCGGTTGTCCGCGTACTGCTCCAGGAGGTGCGCCGTCCACCCCGCGATGCGCGACATCGCAAAGATCGGCGTATACAGGTCGCTCGGGATCCCGAGCATCTTGTAGACCGAAGCGCTGAAGAAGTCGACGTTCGGGTAGAGCGGCTTCCCCTCCAGCTTCTTCGCCAGGTAGTCCCGCAGCTTCTGCGAAAGGTGGAAGTAGTGCGCGTCCGGCGAAACCTTCGCCAGCTCCTCACCCAGCCGCTCCAGGATGATCGCCCGCGGGTCCGTCGTCTTGTACACCCGGTGCCCGATGCCCATCACCCGCTCCCCGCGCGCCAGCAGCGCATCCACGTACTCCGGGATCTTCTCCTCCGAACCAATCGCCTCCAGCGTCCGATAGACTGCCTCGTTCGCACCGCCGTGCAGCGGCCCCTTCAGCGTCCCAATCGCCGAGGCAATCGCCGAGTACATGTCGCTCAGCGTCGAGGCCGTCACCAGCGCCGAGAACGTCGAAGCGTTCATCTCGTGCTCGGCATGCAGGATCATCGCGACATCGAACACCCGCGCCTCGAGCTCCGTCGGCTCCGTGCCCTTCAGCATCCAGAGGAAGTTCGCCGCGTGGCCCAGGTCATCCCGCGGCGGCACCGGCTCCAGTCCCTGCCGAAGCCGATGGAAGTTCGCCAGGACGGTCGGCATCCGCGCCGTCAGCAGCGCCGCCGTCTGCTTCAGCTGCGCATTCGAAAGGTCGCTCGATTTCGGGTCCAGCGCCCCGGCGATAATCACCGAGATCTCCAGCGCCCGCATCGGCCGGATCTTCCCCACGATCTCGCGCTGCACCCGGGAATTCAGGTCCGAAAGCGGCCGTTCCCGCCGCAGGTGCGCCTTCAGCTCCTCCAGCTCGCTCGCAGTCGGCAGCCGCAGGTTCCAGAGCAGGAACGCGACCTCCTCGAACGTCGAATGCTCCGCGAGGTCATAGATGTTGTACCCCGCGTAGATCAGCTCGCCCTTTTGGCCGTCGATCCGGCACAGCTTCGTCGCCGTGACGTTGACGCCCTCCAGGCCTCGTGCAATCACCTCGGTCACGTTGCCTGCTCCTCTCGGCGGTCACCCGCAGATTGTATACACGAACCTTGCCCGCCTATCCTACCACGTCCGAGCGGCCCCTGCGGGGTCCCGCCTACAGGTATTTCGCCGCCAGCGGCAGCCGCCGATCCCGCCCGAACGCCCGCGGCGTAATCTTCACCCCCGGTGCCGCCTGCCGCCGCTTGTACTCGTTCCGGTCCACCATCCGCACCACCCGCTCGACGGTGGCCCGCTCGAATCCCATCGCCACAATCTCATCGACCGTCCGGTCGTCCTCCACATACGCCTCCAGGATCGGGTCCAGCACCTCGTAGGGCGGCAGCGAGTCCTGGTCCAGCTGCCCCGGTCGCAGCTCCGCGCTCGGCGGCTTCGTCAGCGAGCGCTCCGGGATCCACGGCTGCCCGGCCTGCGCATTCCGCCAGCGCGCCAGCCGGTAGACCAGCGTCTTCGGCACATCCTTCAGCACCGCATATCCGCCCGCCATATCCCCGTAGAGCGTCGCGTAGCCCGTCGCCATCTCGCTCTTGTTGCCCGTCGTCAGCACGATCGCGCCCGTCTTGTTCGAAAGCGTCATCAGCACGTTTCCCCGCTGGCGCGCCTGCAGGTTTTCCTCGGCGGTCCCCGGCTCCGGCCCCAACACCTCC
>DAOUCS010000017.1:0-10563 GCA_034431815.1 Dehalococcoidia bacterium | reverse complement strand
CGCCGCGGACTGGGAGCGGCCTGGAGGCGGGCGACACCGCGGCGGCGCCGGCGTGGATCGCGGGCCTGGCCGGGCTGGCCGTCCTCTTGGTGGCGGCTGCGATGGCAGCGCTCCGCCGGCGGGAGTAATTGGCCCAGCCGCGAAGGGCCGCAGCGATGCTGTACAATTTCCGTAGAGCCCGCCGCGTATGCTGTGACAGCAATAGGGCGGGCACCCGCTGCGGAGGGTCGAGCGCACCGCACTGCCGATGACCGAACCGTTTCTGGCGAACCGGCCCAGCCTGGTTGGCGTCCTCGCACTGCAAGGCGACGTCCGCGAGCACCGGGAGATGCTCGAACGGCTGGGCGTCTCCGTCCGCGAAGTCCGACGCCCGCGGGACCTTGAAGGCCTCGAGGGCCTCATCATCCCCGGGGGCGAGAGCACGACCATCGCCCGATTGATCGAGTCGAACGACTTGCTGCATCCTTTGCGGGCGTTCTGTGCGAGCGGCCGGGCAGTGTGGGGAACGTGTGCCGGCGCCATTCTCCTCGCTCGGCAGGTCGACCGCCTCGACCGTCCCGGCATCGCGGTGATGGATATCGCGGTGCGGCGGAACGCTTTCGGGCGGCAGATTCAGAGCTTCGAGGCCGACCTCGAGGTCGAGGGGCTCGCAGGCGGGCCGTTTCGGGCCGTCTTCATCCGCGCGCCGAAGATCGAGGCGGTGTTTCCGCCGGCACGGGCAATCGCCCGCCTGGATGACGGAACCATCGTCGCCGCCAGGCAGGGGAATCTGCTGGCGACGTCGTTCCATCCCGAGCTGACGGATGACCCGCGGTTCCACCAGCTTTTCCTAGCGACGGCCGCGCGCGCATCCGGAACGGGGAAGTAATGACGGAGCTCCGCGCCGAGCCGCTCAGCCCGATCGATGCCGCGACGCTCTGGCCCCAGCTCCACAGGCTGAGCACGGAAGTGGTGGCCACGCGCACAGGTGAACGCCTGCTCCTGGCGGCGGGCCTTGCTGCCACCGGCCTGGATCGGCTGCCGCGGCTGCCGCGGACACTGGTAGCGGCGATCCGCCGCGGCCTCGCCTACCGCGGGATCATCGTCGCCCGTGCGCTGGCGGGCGGCCGAGCGTGGGAAATCGTCTCGCTTCGGCTGGAGCGGGAGAAGGACGACGAGGCGATCATCGCCCTCGTGGATGCAGCCGGCGCCGAGGCGGCCCGGCGGGGCGGGCTGCAGCTCTTCATGCGGCTGCCCGAAGGTTCGCCCCATCGGGAGGCCGTACGGCGAGCGGGGCTGACCACCTATCTGCGCGAGGAGCTGTATGCGCCGCCGGCGAAGACCGGCAGCGGACAGCTCCCGGCCGTGATGCGGCCCGTATCGCGCGCCGACCGCGCCGGGGTCTTCCGGCTGTACTGCCGGACGGTGCCCGAGCGGGTACGGCGGACCGAGGCGCCCACCGCGGCCGACTGGCGCGCCGTGCTCGACTCGTACGACTGCGATGAGCAGTACGCAGCGCGCTGCGACGATCGCGTGGTCGCGTGGGCGGGCATCGGCGAGCGGGAGGCGCGGGCGCTGACCGACCCGACCGGCGGCCCCCAACTCAGGGAACTGGCTATCGACACGGTGCTCGCGAGGCTGGGCCGTCACGGTGCGCTCGTGGTGCCGGAATTCGCGCCGGAGCTGGCAGAGGCGGCAATGCTGCGCGGCTTCGTCCCGCTCGGGTGCCGCGAGGCGGCCGCACGCCGCCTGGCGCGGCTCGAACCTTTGAAGGAGGCGGTGCCGGTACCGGCATCGGCCATGGTGCCGCGATGACGCAGGAGCAAAGGGTGAACGAACGGTACGCATTCGAACGGGGGCCGGCGGAGCAGGTCGTAACCGATGACCTGGACGCCCTGCTTGCCGCCCTTCCTCCGCATATCTCGGCGGCCCTGCAGCCGCCCGAGCGGCGGACGGCGCTGCTCGAAGTCGTGCTGGACCTGGGACGCCTCCCCGAAGCGCGCTACCCGGGCAGCGAGCTCGTGCTCTCAGACCGAGAGGTGACCGAGGAAGATATCCAGTACGTCATCGCGCGAATCGGGGAGTTCGGCGCGGACAACCGGGCGGGTATCGAGCGGACGCTCCACCGCATCTCGTGCATCCGGAACCGACGGGGAAAGATCGTCGGCCTCACCTGCCGCATCGGCCGCGCCGTGTACGGGACGATCCGGGTCATCGAAGACCTCGTGATCAGCGGGAAGAGCATCCTCCTCCTGGGCCGGCCCGGCGTCGGCAAGACGACGATGCTGCGCGAGGTGGCGCGCGTCCTCGCCGACGACGCCAAGAAGCGCGTGATCATCGTCGATACCTCGAACGAGATTGGGGGCGACGGCGACATACCGCACCCGGGCATTGGCCGGGCGCGGCGGATGCAGGTACCGACGCCCGCGCTGCAGCATGCGGTGATGATCGAGGCGGTGGAGAACCACATGCCGGAGGTCATCATCATCGACGAGATCGGAACGGAGCTGGAGGCGGCCGCGGCGCGCACCATCGCCGAACGGGGCGTTCAGCTCGTGGGCACGGCCCACGGCAACACGCTCGAGAACCTGATGATGAACCCCACCCTGTCGGACCTCATCGGCGGCATCCAGTCAGTGACCCTGGGCGACGAAGAAGCCCGCCGCCGCGGCACGCAGAAGTCGATCCTCGAGCGGAAGGCGCCGCCGACCTTCGACGTGGTAGTCGAGATCCAAACCTGGCACCGCGTGGCCATCCACGAAGACGTCGCTTCGACGGTCGATGCGCTCCTGCGGGGCTTCGCCGCGCGTCCCGAAGTGCGCCAGCTCATGCCGGACGGCACGGTGAGAGTCATTCGCCCGTGGGACGAGGATTACGAGTTCGAACCGGAGGGCCGCGCGCCGAGCGGCGAGCGCTTGCCCGCGCCGGCGCGGGCGCCGGCCGGGGCGCTGGGCGCATTCGAAGGGCCTGGGAGCGGAGCGCCGAAGCCGGTGCGCGTCTATCCATACGGAATCTCGCGGAGCCGGCTCGAAGCGGCGATCCGGGCCACTGGCGTACCCGCCGTGCTCGTCGACGACGTGCGGGAGGCGGACGCCGTGCTGACCCTGCGCAACTACTACCGACGGAAGCCGCCGGCGCTGCGCGAGGCCGAGGAGCTGAACCTCCCCACGTACGTCATCAAAAGCAGCACCGCGTACCAGATCGAGCAGGCGCTCCTGCAGTTCCGCGAAGGCGAACGGTCTGTCCGGCGCGACCCGCTTCTGGATGTCTGGCGGGAGACAGAGGAGGCGGTCGCCCGGGTCCTCCAGGAGGGCCGGCCGGTAGAGCTTCCGCCGGCGAACAGCTACATTCGGCGGCTGCAGCACCAGATCGCCAGCCGGTACAACCTCGAGAGCCAGAGCGCCGGCAAGGAGCCGTTCCGGCGAGTGCGCATCCTGCCGAGTATCGACGCCGGTGCCGGCCGGTGAGCGCGGGGCGCTTCATCGTCCTCGAAGGGGGCGAAGGCACGGGCAAGAGCACCCTGCTCCCAAGGCTGGCCGCACGGCTGCGGAGCCGCGGGGTGGCGGTGGTGGAGACGCGCGAGCCCGGCGGGACGTCCGTGGGCGAGGGGGTACGGGTGCTCCTCCAAGACGCGCTCGATCCCTGGGCGGAGACCTTCCTGTTCTTGGCTGCGCGGGCGCAGCTCACGGCCGAAGTCATTCGGCCTGCGCTCGCACAAGGGATTTGGGTGCTCTCCGACCGCTTCGCAGCCAGCACGCTCGCCTACCAGGGATACGGCCGAGGGCTCGACTTGCAGGCTTTGCGGCTGCTGAACGGCGTGGCCACCGGCAATTTGGAGCCAGACCTCACCATCCTCCTCGATATCGACCCGGCGAAGGGTCTGCGCCGGAAGGGCGCCCCGCCAGGGGACGTCCGCACCGGCGCCGAGGCTCTCGCCTTCCATGAGCGGGTGCGCCAGGGGTACCGGGAGCTGTGCGCTGCTTCCCGCGAACGCTGGGTGGTGGTGGACGCGGCCCAACCACCGGAGGCAGTGGAGAACGCCGCGTGGGAAGCCGTGGCGGCCCTCCTGCGGTAACCCACCCTCGCCGCGGATGGTGTACCCTTCGGCCTGAACGAAACAACGGGAGGGCCCGCCGTGGCATACGAACAGATCCTCTACGAGACCCGCGGAGCCGTCGGCCTCATCACGCTCAACCGGCCGGAGAAGCTGAACGCGTGGACCCCGAAGATGATGGCCGAGATGCGCGATGCCATCGCCAATGCGAACGAGGACGACGCCGTCGGCGCGATCGTCGTCACGGGAGCGGGGCGCGCGTTCTGCGCCGGTGCCGACGTTTCGCTCTGGAAGCGCCGCATCGACGAGGGGGACGGAGGCAGTCAGCGCGACGACGCGCCCGCCGATGCCGAAGACTGGATCGGCTTCCTCCTGCGCATGCCGAAGCCGACCATCGCGGCCATCAACGGGGCTGCGGTCGGCGTGGGCATCACGCAGGTGCTGCCTATGGACATCCGCATCGCCAGCGAGAACGCGCAGATCGGCATGTTCTTCGTGCGGATGGGCCTCGTCCCCGAGCTGGCCAGCAGCTACCTGCTGCCGCAGCTCGTGGGCTTCGGCCGGGCCATGGAGTGGTGCCTGACAGGGCGGATGATCTCGGCCCAGGAGGCCCTGGCAGCCGGCTTGGTCACGGAGGTGGTGCCGCCCGACCGGCTCCTCGACCGCGCCCTCGAACTCGGCGAGTCGCTGGCGAAGCAGTCCCTTTCGGCGATTCACCTCATCCGAAACCTGCTCCACCAGAATGCAGTCGACGGCGACTACCGCCGCGTGATGGAGCGGGAAGGGAAGGCGCTGGCCCACGCCTACACGACCGCGGAGCACAAGGAGGCGGTGAACGCCTTCATGGAGAAGCGGACGCCCGACTTCGCGGCGGCCCGGCGTCGCGGCTGACGCAGCGCCGCACGAACGGCGTTTGGTACCATTTCGCCCATGTTCGGGCGTGGCTTCCCCATCGCGAAGCTGTTCGGCATCCGCATCGAGATCGACCTCTCGTGGCTGTTCGTCTTCGCTCTGGTGAGCTGGACCCTGGCTGATCGCGTCTTTCCCGAGGAGTACCCGAACTGGAGCGAAGGGACGGCCTGGACGGTCGGCGTTGCCGCTGCGCTCCTCCTTTTCGGCACGGTGCTGCTCCACGAGCTTGCCCACGCCCTGGTGGCGAAGGCACGGGGGCTGGAAGTACCGAAGATTAGCCTCTTCATTTTCGGGGGCGTGTCGCATCTGGGACGGCAACCGAACAGTGCCCGCGAGGAGTTCTTCATCGCGGCGGCAGGGCCGGCGACGAGTATCGCCATCGCCGCGGCGTCGATCGGCATCGCCCTCGGCGCCTCGGGAAAGAACGAGTACATCGAGGCCGTTTTCTCGTACCTCGGCTTCGTCAACGGAGTCCTGGCAGCGTTCAACCTCTTGCCAGGTTTCCCCCTCGATGGGGGCCGGGTGCTGCGTTCCATCATTTGGGGACGGACGCGGAGCTTCCGGCGCGCGACGGAGGCGGCCTCCGGCGTCGGCGTGGCCTTCGGCTACGGCCTCTTGTTCGTCGGGCTGGGATTCATCCTGTTCGGGTACCTCATCAACGGCATCTGGTTCGCCTTCATCGGCTGGTTCCTCATGTCGGCGGCGCGGGCGGAAGGACAGAGCGTCTTCCTCGAGTCGGTCCTGGCACGACTGCGAGCGCGCGACGTGATGAGCACCGACTTCGCGGTGGTCCCGCCGGGGATGTCCCTCGCTCAGGTGGTAGACGAGTACATGGTGTCGGGCGGGCATCGGGCGGTGGTGGTGGCGCTGGGCGACCAGGTCGAGGGCATCCTCACCGTGTCCGACGTTCGGCGCCACCCTCGGGCCGAATGGCCTCACATCCCGGCCCGGCAGGCGATGACGCCGAAGGAGCGGGTGATCACGGTGGACGCGAACACGCCTGCCATCCAGGTGCTGATGCTCGTCGGGCAGAACCGGCTCAACCAGGTGCCGGTCTTGGAAGACGGACGCATGGTGGGGCTCATCACCCGGCGCGAGCTGCTCGACCGGGTGCAGCTGGCGGGCGAGCTGTCCGGGAACGGCACGGCCGAGGCGGACGGGCGCAGCCGCCCCTGAACAGGCAGGGAGCCCGAGGGGCGGGTACGATGATGGCATGGGCCGGCCTGTTGCCGCGGTGCTCACCCTCGGCTGCAAGCTGAACCTCGCCGATAGCGAGGAGATCGCGCGCGCGCTCCGCCGGGCAGGATACGAGGTCGTCGATCGCCTCTGCGAGGCCGAGGCGGTGGTCATCAACACGTGCTCGGTCACGCACATCGCCGACCAGAAGTCGCGCCGGCTCATCCGCGCCGCGCGGCGGCTGGCGCCCGCGGCCGCCGTGGCGGTGACCGGATGCTACCCGCAGACCGCAGGATTCGATGCCGTTCGGGCCCTCGGCGCGGACATCGTGGCGGGCACACGTGACGGCGACAAAGCGGAGCTCGTGGCCGCGATCGCCGCACGGGTCGGGCGGAGCGCGCCAGCAGAGGCCCGCCCCGAATCTGGGCTGCGCATCCGCGCCTTCGTCAAGGCGCAGGAGGGGTGCAACGACGTCTGCGCGTTCTGCATCGTGCCGCGCACCCGCCACCGGGAGGAATCGCGGAGCATCGAACGCGTCGTTGCCGAGATCGACGCCGCGGCGGCAGCGGGAGCAAAGGAGGTCGTGCTCACCGGCACGCAGCTTGGGGCGTGGGGCCGGGACCTCGATCCCCCGCTTCGGCCGCATCACCTCATCGCCGGCGTGCTGGAGCGCACCGAAGTCCCCCGCCTGCGGTTCAGCTCGCTGCAGCCGCACGACATCACGCCCGAACTGCTCGCCCTGTGGAGCGACCCCCGACTCATGCCGCACTTCCACCTCGCGCTGCAGTCGGGGAGCGACCGGATTCTGGCTGCGATGCGCCGTCGGTACACCGTCCGCGAGTACCTGGCGGCGGTAGCCCGCATCCGTGCCGCCGTCCCGGACGCAGCGATCACCACGGACGTCATCGCCGGGTTTCCGGGTGAGAAGGAGGAGGATTTCGCGGCCACGCTCCGCGTGTGCGAGGAGGTCGGGTTCGCCCGCATCCACCTCTTCCCCTTCTCTCCGCGGCGGGGAACCCTCGCTGCGAAGCTGCCGGAGCAGGTACCGCCCGAGGTAAAGCGGGAACGCGCCGCGGCCCTGGCGGAGCTGGGGAGGAAGCTCCGCGCGCGGTTCGCAGCCGCTTATCGAGGGACGCAGCGCCCGGTGCTTTGGGAGGAGGAGCGGGCGACCCCTGACGGTCGGCGCTGGCACGGGTATACGGACAACTACATCGCGGTTTACGCTTCCGGGGAGGGGCTCCGGAACCGCATCGTTCCCGCCGTCATCGGCGAGCCCTACCTTGACGGCGCCCGCGCCGTCGTCGCGGGAGGTGCGGCATGAACGCCGTGCTTCGGCTGCTGGTCGCGGTGTACTCCACGCTCTTCGTCGCCGCCTGCGGGGCGCTGGCGGGCCTGGCCTGGAACCAGGACCAGCAGATAGACCTGGAGATCGAGAGCTTCAACTTCGTCGCGTACGTCGATGCCGGCACGGCCGAAAAATGGGCGTTGACGGGTGTGCTGGCCGTGCTCGCGCTGGCGGCGCTGGGCGCGATGCTCGTGGCGCTTCGGCGGCCCGCCCGAGGCAGCCGCGGGACGGTGCGCTGGCGCCAGGCCGATGGGAGCGTCCTGGAGATGCCCGCTACGACCATCGAAGGGATGCTGCGGGACGCCCTCCGCGGGCTCCCCGGCGTGCGCGAGACGAGGCCTATCGTGCGCGCCTCGGGCGGAACAGTCGCCACGGAGCTGCGGCTGACGGTCGACGGATCGACGACGGTCTCGGAGCTCAGCCACGCCGCGAGCGACATCACCTTCCGCGTGCTGCGGGAGCAAGTGGGCGCGCTCGACGTGAAGCGGCCGGTGGTCCGCATCGAATACGCGCCGGGCACAGCTCCCCGGCCGTTCCCGACCGCGCACACGCCACCGGCGAGCAGTGCGGCCGCGGCGGTGCCTCCTATCCCGCCGCCGCCGCGTGAGGAGCCGGGCGGTGAGCCGGCCCAGTCTTCTGCGCAGAACGTTCACGACGCCAGCGAGGGAGGCGATGAGCGCACCAGCTGAGGCGAACATTCCCGCTCCGCCTGCCGAACAGCTTCCGGCGGTGATCGAAGCCCTGCTGTTCGTGGCGGAGGAACCCGTGACCGCCGCCACGCTGGCCCGGGCTGCAGGCGTGGGCGAGGGCGCGGTGCGCAAGGCGATAGCCCGGCTGCGCGACGACTGCCGTACCCGCGGGCTGCGCCTGTTGGAGGACGGACGGGGCTATCAACTGGTGACCGCCCCCGAGTTCGCGCCGTACGTCGAGCGCTTCCTGGGAGGGGCCGACGGCCCGCGCCTCTCCCGCGCTGCGCTCGAAACGCTGACCATCATCGCCTACAAGCAGCCGTGCACGCGGGCCGAGGTGGAAGCCATCCGAGGGGTGAATTGCGACAAGCTCATCCAATCCCTCGAGCAGCGGGGGTTGGTGGCAGTGGCGGGGCAAGCCGACGCGCCGGGCCGCCCGAAGCTGTACCGAACCACGGCGAAATTCTTCGAGTACTTCGGCCTGCAGGGGCCGCACGAGCTCCCGCCGCTGCCGGAGGAGCCGGAGCCCGAAGCCGAAGACCCCTTCTAGGCAGATGGTCATCGGCGTGCTGGTGCTGCGCTACCGGCTCGATGCAGCGAGCCTGAAGGAGAAGCGCAAGGTCATCCGCTCTCTCCTCGACCGGGTGCGGGCCCGGTTCAACGTCGCGGCGGCCGAGGTCGACGACCTGGACACGGCGGGCTTCGCCACGGTGGCGCTGGTGGCCGTGGCCAATGCCGGCGACCACGCCGATGCACAGCTCCAGCGCATCGCTGCGGCTATCGAACGGTGGGACATCGACGGGGAGCTGGTCGAGGTGCACACCGAGCTCATCCCCTACTGACGGCGGACCGACGCAGCGGCGCTCCTGAGCTAGGATGAGCGCACCAGTTGTCGGACCGAGGAGGGGCGAATGAGCTGGGAGCCGGAAATCCAGGAGCTCCGGCGCCGCATCGAGCTGGCGAAGCAGATGGGCGGCCCGGAGAACGTCCGCCGCCAGCATGAAGGCGGCAAGCTCACCATCCGGGAGCGCATCGAGCGGCTCGTAGACCCCGGGAGCTTCGAAGAAACGGGGGTACTGGCCGGAAAGGCGGAGTACGACGAAGAGGGCAACCTCGTCTCCTTCCGGCCTGCCAACTACGTCGTCGGCCTCGCCCGCATCGGCGGGCGGCGCGTCGTCGTTGGGGGCGACGACTTCACGGTCCGCGGCGGCGCAGCCGATGCCGCCATCGCCCAGAAACAGGTGTACGGAGAACTGATGGCCCGCGAGCTGAAAATCCCGATCGTTCGCCTCGTGGACGGGACGGGAGGCGGGGGCTCCGTGCGCACCTACGAGACGATGCCACGAACGTACGTGCCCGCAAACCCCGGCTGGGACACCATCGTGCACATGCTGAACGAAGTTCCGGTCATCGCGGCCGCCATGGGCAGCGTAGCCGGGCTGGGCGCCGCACGGGTGGTGACCGCCCATTGGAACATCATGGTGAAGGGGACGTCGCAGGTCTTCGTCGCGGGCCCGCCCGTGGTGGCCAGGGGCATGGGCGAACAGGTGACGAAGGAGGAACTCGGCGGCTGGGAGATCCATTACCACAACGGCGTCATCGACAACCTAGCCGAAGACGAAGAGGACTGTTTCCGGCAAATCCGGCAGTTCCTTTCGTACCTCCCCCAGAACGTGTGGCAGCAGCCGCCCCGCGCGCCTTGCAGCGATCCGCCGGACCGGCGGGAAGAGTGCCTCATCGAGGCGATCCCGCGGGACCGCCGCCGCCCCTACAAGATCCGCGACGTCCTGACCGCGGTCTTTGATCGGGACTCGTTCTTCGAAATCGGGGCCGGCTGGGGCCGTTCGGTGGTCACCGGGCTCGCCCGGCTGAACGGCTACCCCGTGGGGGTGATGGCGAACGACCCCTACTACTACGGCGGGGGCCTCACCGCCCAGGGAGCGGAGAAGATGGAGCGCTTCGTGGACCTGTGCAACACCTTCCATCTGCCGGCGGTGAACTTCGTCGACCAGCCGGGCTTCGTCATCGGCGTGGAGGCCGAAAAGGCGGCGACAATCCGGAAGGGCGCGCGGGCACTCGCGGCGGTGTTCCAGGCCGAAGTCCCGTGGGTGTCGATCATCATCCGCAAGGTGTTCGGGGTGGCAGGCGCCGGCCACGGGAACACCGGCCGGCTGAACCTGCGCTACGCCTGGCCCAGCGGCGACTGGGGCAGCCTGCCCCTGGAGGGCGGCATCGAGGCCGCCTACCGGCGGGAGCTCGAGCAGGCCGAGGACCCCGAAGCGCTCCGCCGGCAGCTGGAGGAGCGCTTCAACCGCATCCGCTCACCCTTCCGCACGGCAGAGGCGTTCGGGATCGAGCACATCATCGATCCGCGGGACACGCGGCGAATGCTCTGCGAGTGGGTGGAG
>DAOUCS010000016.1:0-10038 GCA_034431815.1 Dehalococcoidia bacterium | reverse complement strand
CGGGGCGGCCTCGCCGCAGGCGGCCGCCGCGAGGAGCAGGATGGCCGCGGCGAGGGGCGCGAGGGGCCTCACTGCCTGCCCTCCCCGACCGAGCCGGGCGGCGGGAGCAGCCCCCAGGAGCGGAGGAGCCGCACGGCAGGGGTCGCCGGCAGGTCGTCGAGCTCGCTGAGTGCCGCCAGGGCCTCGGGCGTGTCGAGGTCGAGGGAGAGCCAGGGGTCGTCGACCAGGCGGACCTCCATGCCGGCTGCGCGGGCGGCCTCGGCGTGGCGTCGCCCGCTATCGGGGCCGTAGGCGAGCGGGAACCGTCCCGGCGGCCGCAGGAGCATCGCGTTCGTGCCGCCGTCGCGGCTCACCGCCAGCGTAGCGGAAGGTGGGGGCGGGGCCTGGCCTGCCAAGGCGGCGAAGGGGCCGGCGGCGGCGAGGGGGAGGTCGGCCAGAGCGATGAGCAGCTCGCCGCCGTCGATGAGCTCGATGGCGCGCTCGAGCTGCGCGTTCAGCCCCTCCACCTCGGGCGTCTCCTCGACGACGGTCGCGCGGTCGTCGCAGGCGGCGGCGACCTTCAGGTCGGAGGTGAGGACGAGGGGTTCGAACCCTGCCTCGCGCAGCGCTTCGAGGACGCCCTGGAGCATGGCGAGGGCGAGGGCCTCGCGGCGGTCGGCGTCGAGGAGCGACGCCAGGCGGCCCTTGGCTCGGGCGAGGGGTGCCACCGGCACGAGGGCGGGCGTGCTCATGGTCGCCGGGCCTGCCGGGCAGCCTCGAGGGTGGCGCGCGCGAGGGCGTCCTTGGCGGCGTCGTCGGTCATGAGGGTCGGTACGGCAGCGCACCGCATCCCGAGCGCTTCGATTGCCGGCGCGAGGTGGGCGTCGGCTTCGTCGATGACCATGACGTCCACCAGGCCGCGGTAGAGCCGGGCGACGCCGAGGGCGGAGACCTCGTGGCCGAGGGCCGCCAACATCGCCGCGGCCGGGCCTTTCACCGCCTGCCCGGCGACGATGGGGCTCACCGCTGCCCGGACGGCGGAGGCGCGTTCGATGGCCTCGCGGATTCCGGGGACGGCGAGGATGGGACCGATGCTCACGAACGGGTTGCTCGGGGCGAGGAGGATGGCGTCCGCGGCGGCGACGGCCTCGAGGACCCCCGGCGCGGGGCGGGCCGCTTCGATGCTGGCGAAGCGGATGCCGAGGACGGGCGGCTCGGCGGCGCGGCGCACCATGTACTCCTGGAAGGGGAGCTCGCCGTCCGGGGTGGCGATGCGCGTCTCCACCCGCTCGTCGCACATGGGGAGGATGCGGCAGGGGACGCCCCAGGCGCGGGCGATGTCGGCGACCGCGGCGTGGAGCGGGTGCCCCTCGCGGAGGAGCCGGGTGCGGTGGAGGGCGGTGGCCAGGTCGCGGTCGCCCAGGTTGAACCACCGCTCGTAGCCGTACCGCTGGAGGGCCTCCACCACGTGGAAGGTGTCGCCCGCGAGCCCCCAGCCGGTCTCGGGGTTCACCGCTCCGGCGAGGGCGTAGATGACGATGTCGATGTCCGGCGACACCCGCAGGCCGAGGAAGTCGAGGTCGTCGCCCGTGTTCGAAACGACGGTCACGGCGGAGGGGTCGGTCACCCGCAGGAGTCCCTGGAGGAAGCGGGAGGCGCCGACGCCGCCGGCGAGGACGACGATCCGTTCGGACGGAGCCATCGCTCCGCATTCTAGGGGGGCGGCCGGTTGCCCGCCCGCCGGGGGCGGGCGAAGATCCCGGGCATGGCGCTTGCCGCTGCGCTCGACCGGCTCCGGACGGCGGCCCGCCCCGCCCTTCGCCCGCTGAAGCGCCTCGCGGAGACGGCTTCCCTCGCGCGCCTTTGGTGGGCGTACTGGACCGACGGCATCGACGGCGTCGCCATCGAGCTGCGGAAGCTCCGCAGCGGGCATGCCCGGGCGCTGCGCGCGTTCGGGGCGCGCATCGCGCCGAGCGCGGTCATCGCCGGCCCGCTCACGGTGGTGAACGCTCGGCGCGACTTCTCGAACCTGGAGGTCGGCCCGGGCGCGCACGTGGGGCAGGAGGTCTTCATCGACCTCGCCGACCGGGTGGTCATCGGCGAGGGGTCGACGGTGTCGATGCGGTGCTGCCTCATCACCCACTTCGACGCCGGCCGAAGCCCCATCGCGGAGGAGCGGCCCCGTCGGACGGGGCCGGTGGTCATCGAGCCCGGCGCCTATCTCGGCGCGGGGGCGATCGTGCTCCACGGGGTGACCGTCGGCCGGGGGGCGCTCGTGGCTGCGGGAGCGGTGGTGCGCGAGAGCGTGCCGGCTGGGGCGCGGTACCCGCCGAAAGCCGGTAGCAGGGCGCCGTCGTAGCATTGGCGTCGCGGTGGACGTGGCGAAAGGGAGCCTGGCGGCCTTCGCGGCCCGGGTGGCGGCTGTTCTCTTCCTGGCCGCGGTGAGCGCGGCGGCGGCGCGGGCCCTGCCCGTCGACCAGTTCGGGGTGTTCCGAACGGCGGCCACCGCCATCGGGGCGGCAGCGAGCATCGGGGGGAGCTTCGCCGCCTCCCTCGGCTACTTCGTGGCGAATCAGCGGCGGCCCGAGGGCGAGGTCGCCTCCAACGGGATGGTGCTGGCAGGCGGGATCGGCCTCCTCGCCCTCGTGGCCGGCGCGGCGGTTTGGGCGTGGACGCCGTGGGGGCATCGGGACCTCGCCCTGCTCGTGGGGCTAGCCGTGTTCCCCATCGTCGGACGCTCGGCCCTCGGCGGGGTGTTCCTCGGGTCGGGGCGGATCGGATGGTCGGTGTTCGCCGCGCAGGGGTTCGGTGCGGCGGCGCTGGTGCTCCTCCTCGTTTGGGTCGTGGCCCTGGACCACCGCACGGGAGAGCACGCCCTGGCGACATGGATCGCGGCCCAGTACGTCACCCTGGGCATCGCCGCCGCGCGCGGCTGGCGCTGGTGGGGATGGTTCGCCGCGCACCGGCCCGACCCGCGCCTGATGCGGGCCATGGCTGCCTACGGCGCGGTCACGGGGCTTGCGGGCGTGCTCAGCTTCCTGAACTACCGCGTCGACCAGCTCCTGGTGGCCGGGCTGGACGGCGCGCAGGGGGCGGGGCTGTACGCCGCCGCGGTGAGCCTGGCGGAGGGGCTCTGGGTGTTCTCGGCGTCGGTGGCCGTCGCCACCTACGCGCCCATCGGCTCGCGCGGACGGACGGAGGCGGCGGAGCTGACGGCGAGGGCCGTTCGGCATACGCTCATCGTCGTGACCGTGCTCGCCGTGCCCCTGGCAGCGGCCGGCGGGTTCGTGCTGGAGGCGATCTTCGGCAGCGCGTACGGAGAGGCGGTGTGGGCGCTCCGGGTCCTCTGCGCTGGCACCCTGCTGTTCGCGCCGCAGGCGACGCTTTCGAACTTCTACTCCGTCCAGCTGGGCCGGCCCGGCATCGCCCTCGCCTTGGCGGGGGCCTCCACGGCCATCAACGTCGCCGTGAGCTTCGCCCTCATCCCCCGCCTCGGTTACGTGGGCGGGGCCTGGGCCACCGCGGTCAGCTACGCCGCGGTCTCGGCCGTCTCGGCCTGGCTCTTCGTGCGGCTCTCGGGGCTTCCGTTCCGATCGCTCTGGCGCATCGAGGCGTCGGACCTGGCGGACTACCTCCGGCTGGCGCGGCGGGCGGCCGCCTGGGCGGGGGTCGGGGCGGGTGCGCGGCCGGCGGGGCAGAAGCCGTGATGCGCCTGGCGGTGATCGGGCTGCCGTTCTTCGGGGAGCGCGTGGCGGCGTCGCTCCGGGATGCCGGCATCGACGCCCGGTACCTCCCCTCGCCCGCGGTCGAGCCCTGCCGGGGGCCCTGGGTCGTGGGCGAGCTTCTGCGGTCCGACCTGGTGTACGCGATCGGCAGCCGCGCAGCCCGCGGCGCGCCGGCCGACCTCCTGCTGCGGCTGCGGAAGCGGCTCGTGCTCCATTGGGTGGGGAGCGACGTGCTCTGGGCTCGCCGGGATTTCGAGGCTGGACGGCTGTCGCGGCGCGTCGCCGAACGGGCGGTGCACTGGGCCGATGCCCCCTGGCTCGCCGAGGAGCTGGGGGCCTTGGGCATCGCGGCCGAGGAGCGGCCGCTCCCCGTGCCGATCGCCTGGGGCGAACCCGTGCCCTTGCCCGAGGCGTTCCGCGTGCTCGTCTACCTGCCGGAGCGGCCCGGGGGGGCGTACGACGTCGAGGGCACCCTTGCGGTTATCCGCGCCCTGCCGGACGTCCCCTTCCTCATCGCAGGCGGGTTCGTGCCGCCGGTACCGCTTCCCAACGCCGAGGCGCTTGGGTTCGTCCGCACCATGGCCGATGTCTACCATCGCACCAGCGTGCTCCTTCGCCTGACCCACCACGACGGGCTCTCCCACTCGGTCGTCGAGGCGCTGAGCTTCGGGCGGTACGTCGTGTGGACGTATCCGCTCCCGGGCGTCGTGCGTGTCTCCGGGCCGGCGGAGGCTGCGGCGGCGATCGCGCGGCTCCGGGCCGAGGCGCGCGGGCTGAACGAACGTGGGGTGGCCGCGGCGGCGCGGTACCGGGCAGAGGTGGTCGTCCCTGCCGCAGCCGAACGGTTGCGGAGCCTCGCGGGATGATCGGCCGGCTGCGGAGGGTCCTCGGCTTCGGCGACGCGCGTGTCCGGGGGGTGGCGTTCTTCGCCGTGCTGGTGGCTGCGGTGCTCTCCGCCAACATCGGCATGCCCGCGGGGCTGCCGGCGATCCGCGCGGAGCAGGTCCTGCTGGCCCTCCTTCTCCCCTCGCTCGCCTGGCATCACTGGCGCAACCCCGAAGCGCGGCGTCTCACCTTCGTCGACGGCGCCTTCGCGGCGCTGGGCCTCTGCTTCGCCGTGACGCTGGTCTACGCCCCCCTCCGCGTGCCGGGCGTTTCGTTCTCCCTTCGCGATCCCTTCGAAGTGGCGCGCGTGGCCGAATACTGGCTCGTCTACCGTCTCGGCCTCGCCGCGGCGGGGTGGCCGGGCGCGGCGCGTGGCCTCCTCGCCTTCGCCGCTGCCGCTGCCATGGGGGGAGGAGCCTTCGCCCTTGTCCAGTACCTCGAGCCGGATGGCTTCAATGAGGCGGTCACGGCCATCTGGACGCCGCAGCATCACCTCGTCGCGCTCGACCGGACCGGCCGTGCCGTCGGGACGATCGGCAACGCGAACTACTTCGGCCTGGCCAGCGGCCTCTTCCTCGCCCTCTGCCTGGCGGCGATCGCCCTGCGGACGGCGAACGGGCGGTGGGTATGGCTGGCGTACGCCGGGGCGGCGGCGGCGGTTCTCGGCCTGGTGCTTTCGCAGTCGCGGACGGCCACCTTCGCGACCCTCGGGGCACTCGGCCTCGGGTTCGCTGCCCTCGTTCTCACCCGCGGAAGGCAGGCGGCCTACGTGTCCGCGGCAGCGGTCGTGCTGGCTGCGGGGGCAGCGTCGATCGCCTTCGTCGAACTCGTGCCGCCCGACTTCGGCAGCTACCACGCCCGCTTCGCCCCGCGGGAACTCACGGAAGGGTCGTCGTTCGGCATCCGCGTCTCTCGCTGGCGCGCCATCTTCGCCGGCTTCTTCGAGCGCGGTCCCTCGTTCTGCGAAACGGGCGAAATCCCCGGCGTTCCTCCGGCGCGCGGCCACGAGCCCGCGCCGGCGGAATCGCCTGCTGAGCCTGCGGCGCGGGAGCGCGACGCCCGGCGGAAGGCGGACGTGGAGGCCGTCGCCCGGGCCATCCTCCGCTCCTACTGCGACCGCGGCCGCTGGCCCGTGGGCGAGCCGCTCGCCGAGGTGCTGGTGCCGCGGTACCTGGAAGCGCTGCCGGTCGACCCCCTGACGGGCGAGCCGTACGCTGCCTACGTCGCCTCCGGGGGATTTACCGTCGCCGCCCGGCTCGAAGACCCCGGCGACCCCGAGGGCCCCTGGTACACGCTTGGCACCGTCCCCAACATGGTCGTCAACCCGAGCTTCGAGGGCGGCGGGGCGAGCCCCGACGGCTGGGTCGCGATCCAGGGCGCGAAGGCCGCGCGAGCGCCCGGAGGCCGCTACGGCTCGCGGGCCGGCCACTTCGTCGTCCCCTCGGGCGGGCTGGTCTACCAGAACGTTGTGTTCGAGTTCGCCCTCCGCCGGCCCTACACCGTGGGCATCTGGGCGAAGGCGGCGGCGGACCGGCCGCAGCCTCTGCAGCTCTACCTGGCGGCCGGTTTCGCCGACGGCACCCGCCGCGACCCGTTCGTCACCCGCGAGGCGGAGATCCCTGCCGACGGTGCCTGGCACCATGTCAGGCTCACCTTCGAGACGGGCTCGGTGCGCATGACGACGCTGCAGATCATCCTCCGCGGGAGCGGCGGCGGGCCGCTCGACGTGCTCGTCGACGGGGCGACCCTGAACGAGGGGCCGCTTCCCCTCGCCTTCCCTACCGCGTCCGACGTCGACCCCGCCCGCCTCAACCCGGAGGACCTTCCGACGTTCGCCGACTCCCCGCTCCTGGGCGTCGGCCCCCGGAAGGATATCCAGCTCGGCGCGGTCGACAACGAGTACGCCCTCTTCCTCGACCGGTACGGGCTGGCAGGGACGGCGGCCTATCTCGCTTTGCTGCTCGCCGGCGCGGCTGCCGGCTGGCGGGCGTACCGGCGGTCAGGTTCGGCTTGGGAGCGCGCCGCCGGGCTCGCGCTGGCGGCCTCCTTCGTCCTGCTGGCTGTCTTCAACGTGGCGGCGGGCAGCTTCTACCACTTCCAGCTCATGGCCATCGTCTGGGCGTGGACCGGGGCGGCGGCGGGCTTCGCCTCGGCCCCATTCAAGCCGGGAGCTGCTCGTTTCGTCCAGCTGGCGGAGGTTTCCCGTGCCTGACCGCCCGCATGTCGCTGTCCTCACCTCGGTACACCCCCCGTTCGACACGCGCGTGTTCTACCGCGAAGCGAGGAGCATGGCTGCCGCGGGCTTCCGCGTCACGCTCCTCGCACCCGGTGCTCCCCGGGGCGAACGGGAAGGGGTGCGCCTCGAGCCGCTCCCCCCCTGGGGCGGGCGCGCCGGCCGTCCGTTCCGCTGGCCGGTGCTCCTCTGGAAGGCCCTCCGGCTCCGCGCCGACCTCTACCACCTCCACGACCCGGAGCTGCTGCCCTGGGGCGTGCTCCTGCGGGGGCTCGCGCGCCGGCCGGTCGTCTACGACTCGCACGAGTATCTGCGGGAGGACATCGAGAACAAGCACTGGATTCCCTCGCCACTGCGGAGGCCGGTGGCGCGCCTCGCAGCGGCGGTCGAACGCTGGGCAGTGCGCCGGCTCGATGCCGTCGTGGCCGTGACCGAGGAGATGGCCGAGCGCTTCGCCGCCGCTCAGCCGCGCACCGTGGTGGTGCGGAACCTGCCCGAGGCGCGCCGGCGCGAGCCGGCGTTCGAGGGCCGGCCGCCGGTCGTCATTCATTCTGGATTGATGAACGCTGAACGCGGGCTAGGCATGCTTTATGCGACAGCGGCTGTCGTCGCTGCCCGGTATCCTGCCGCCCGATTTCACATGTTGGGGCCGGTGGAATGGTGGGGTCTCCCGGCAGCGGAGCGGAACCGGCGGCGAGCCGAGTGGGAGGCGGTCGGCGTACGGTTCCTGGGCACGGTGCCGTACCCCGAGGTGCCCTCGCACCTGGAGAACGCCGCCGTCGGCTGGCTTCCGCGGGACCCGGGGGCGCGGAACAACCTGCTCGCCTGGCCGAACAAGCTGGTGGAGTACATGGCTGCGGGGCTGCCGATCGTGGCATCGGACCTTCCGACTCAGTCCCGCGTCATCCGGGAGGTCGGCTGCGGGCTCGTCGTTCCGGCGATGGACCCCGCGGCTCACGCCGAGGCGATCTGCTACCTCCTGGAGCATCCCGAGGAGGCGGCGGCCATGGGCCGGCGCGGATTCGAAGCGGCCCGAACGCGCTTCTCGTGGGAAGGCGAGGCGACGAAATTACAGAAGCTTTACACGTCGCTGCTGGGATTGGGGGAACCCCATGATTGACCGTGGACTGGGAGGAACTAGGATGCGAGCCATGAGCATCGACAGTCGGCGAGTCATCGCGTGGGCGCTGCGTGCGGCGGCCGTGGGCGCGCTGGCAGCGCTCTTCCTCGGGCGGGAGCATCCGACGCCCACGATCGCGCTCACCGGGCTCCCTTCGGGCAGCGAGTACACGAGCGTCCACGTGCAGAACGTCGGGAGCTCCCCCGCGACGATCGCGATGGACCTGTACACGTCGGGGGGTCTCCAGATCCCCGGGGCGAGCGAGGTACGGACCAACGTCCCGCCCGGAGGGACGGTGCGCCTCTCGCAGTCGGCCAACTCGGGGCTCCTCCCGGGCTTCCGGGGCGTGGGCGTCGTCTCCTCCGACCAGCGCGTCACGGCCGTGCGTGTGACGGAGGTCATCGATTGGTTCCGCCCGACGGCGAACATGTCCTACTCGATCGCAACCGCCGGCGGCACGGGTGGCCATCGGTTGGCTTTGCCGATCGTGTTCAACGAACTGCTCACGGCGCACTGGAACAGCCGGATCACGGTCGCGAACGTCGGCACGCAGGTCGCGTGCATTCGGGTCACGTACTACCGGATCCCGGGCATCGGCGGTGCGACGCCGCCCGGCCCGGCGCCCGCGCCGGTCGTCGACAACGGCCCCGGTGGAAGCGGCTGCTCGTCGGGCTACCCCGTTCCGGTGGCTGGCCAGGTCATCTTCGGGCGTGAGCCTGGCTATACCCGCTTCCCCACCAGCACCGACAACAACCAGATGGCGGCAGTGGTCGAGGTCCTGAACCCGACCCCGAACAACCGGGTTACGGCTATCGTGGACCTCTACCGGAGCGACGGGAACCGGCTGTTCGGGTCGTACAACGGCCTGGTGGACGAGGGACCGGCATCCACCACCGACGACGTGGGCACGGACGTCATCGTGCCCATCGCGCTGAAGTCGAACAGCGGGTTCTACTCGGTCATTGGGGTGATGAACCTGGACGGCACGCCCGCCGACGTGAACATCGAGTACTCCGGTCGGCTCTCTGACGGCCTCGGCGCGCCGCAGGTGCGCACCGTCACCCTCTCGAACGTGGAGAATGTCTCCTTCCACTCCACGTACTCGAGCGGACCGAACGTCGACCTCGGGTTCATCGGCAGTGCCCGTGTGACGTCCTCGGCGCGCATCGCCGTGGTCGTGGTGCGCGGCAAGCTCGTCTCGCCGACGAACCGGGTGAACGAGCCCATCTACACAGCGGTCAACGGCGTGCCTGTGGACCGCGGGGCGAACGCCTGGAGCCTTCCCATCATCTACCGCCGCTTCCAGCCCGGTGCGCCGCCCAGCTTCGGGTACAACAGCTGGATCCAGGTTCAGGTTCCCGACGGGGGCTCGGCGAACGTGACCCTCCGCTTTGTCGGCGACCCGACGTCCGGCTGTCCCATCGGCCCATACCAGTCGACGCACGTGGTAACGGGAAGCAAGGTCTTCTACATGAACCTGGACAACCCGGACAACGGCTTCGGCGGCGTGAACCCGACCTGCTTCTTCGGCGGCGCCACGGTCACGGCCGACCGGCCGGTCATCGTCATCGGCCAAGTCGGGGCGGACAAGTTCCCTGGCGGCGACGCCGAAGGTGTGTACAACGCGATCCCGTACTGATGCCGGTTCGGGCCGGGAGGAAGGAAACGAACGAGCGCACCCGGGAGGGTGCGCTCGCTTCGCTTCCCCCTTTGCCCGAACGGCCGCTCGTCTCGGTCGTCATCCCCGTACTCAACGAGGAAGCCACCATCGGTGCCTGCTTGGAGGCCATCGAAGCGCAAACGTACGACCACGGCTTCATCGAGGTCATCGTCGCCGACGGGGGGAGCAGCGACGGGACGCGGGCCATCGTGGCCGAGCACGCGCGCGCCTCGACCCTCCGCGCCCTCCGCCTTATCGACAACCCGGGACGCAAGACGGCCAGCGGCCTGAACGAAGCTCTGCGGGTGGCGGGCGGGGAGGTCATCCAGCGGCTCGACGGGCACACGGTCGTGCCGCCGGAGTTCATCGCTGCGAGTGTCCGCGCCCTCCGGGAGACGGGGGCTGCTGCGGTCGGGGGAGTGGTCGAGACGCGGGG
>DAOUCS010000015.1:0-1985 GCA_034431815.1 Dehalococcoidia bacterium | reverse complement strand
GGACCGCTCGCGGCCTGGCTCGGACTCGGCCCGCGGCCGCGGCCGCTGCTTCAGCGGGCAGCGCTCGGGGCAGCAGCGGCGGCTATCGCCTTCTCGGGCGGGAGTCTCGCGGCAGGAACGACGCCCTGGGACGCTGCGGTACGGGTGGGAGCCTTCGCCGTCGACGCCGCACGCAGCCTTCGCCCGGGAGGCAGTTCCCAGTCCGGAGAGGCAGCCCCCACGCCGTCGCCGACGGTCACTCCCTCGCCGGAAACGCCGACCCCTGCCAGCGCGGCGCCGACTCCGACTCCCGATCCAACACCGAAGGACAACGAAGAGGACGAAGACGACGGTGGACAGCGCGGGCGAGGGTCCGGCATCAGCGGGGGCGACCGGGAGCGAACACCCGAGCCGGGCGACGACTGGAGGCCGGACTGATGGCCGGATTCGCGAGCGGCGCGTTCCTGAGGCTCGCGGAGGTCCTTGGCCCCGCGCGGCCACCGGGGCGGACGCCGAGCCCGGCAGCGGAAGCGCTCCGGCGCCGAGACCCGGTCGCCTGGACGCACCTTTTCGAACGGGAGGCGCCAGCCATCTACCGGTACGTCATCGCCCGGGTCGGTTCGCGGGAGGAAGCGGAGGACCTCGTATCGCGGACCTTCGAGGAGGCGTGGAAGCACGCGGAGGCCTTCGAAGATCGGGGACTGGCCCCGCGGGCGTGGCTCTTCGGCATAGCGCGTCACCTGACGTCATCACATCGGCGCCGCCTTTTCCGCCAGCCTCCGGTGCTCCGCCTCGAGGTGGTGGAGCAGGCCGCAGTGGGAAGCGACCCCGAACTTCTCGATTTGGCGAGGGCAATCGCCGGGCTTCCCCCCGCCGACGCCGAGGTGATCGTCCTGAGGTTTGTCCACGGCCTCTCGGCGCACGAAACAGCCGCCGCCCTCGGGACGACGGTCGAGGCTGTGAAGTCGCGTCAGGCTCGGGCCCTGCGCAAGCTGCGGCAAGCGCTCGAAGCGCCGCCCGTCGGACGGCCGGGCTTGGCCGCGAAGGAGCGGTAGCTCAGCGCCGGAAGAGCCTAAGGACCGGCAGACGGCGCGCCGGGGCGAGCCGCTCCCGGGCCTCGGGCGTTGCAAGTAGCAGCGTTCGGCGCCAGCCCCGGAGCGAGGGCGCCTGGCCGCGGCGCTCGGGGGCCGGCTCGAACCGTTCGAACGGCACCCAGGAGGAGCGCTCGCGCAGCCAGACGCCGCGACCCGCCGACCAGGCGAGCACGACGCCAGCGGCGACATCCCACACCCGGAGCCCCGAGAACGTGGCGGATTGGAACACGCCGGCCGCGACGTAGGCGCATTCGATGGCGGCGCACCCGGTGACGCGGTGGTCCCACCACCGCGTTCGCCCGGGTGCGCCGCCGGGGGCGGCAGCCAGCGGGCGCGGAGGGGCAGTCCGCGGCACCGCGGGACTGCCATCGAGCGAGAAGACGCCGCCGACCCTGGCGTGGTAGATGCCGGGCCGCAGCTCCGGCGTGACGGAGCACCACACCGCTCCGGCAACCGGCACCCCGTCGCACAGGCAGGCGACGGCCGCAGCGTAGAGGGGGAACCCGGCGGTGAAGTTCGTGGTGCCGTCGAGCGGGTCGACGACCCAGAGGAACCCTTCGGGCGCGCCTGGTTCCTCCCCCTCCTCGCCGAGGAAGGCATGGCCGGGAAATTCGGCGGCAACCAGGGCTCGGGCCTCGGCCTCGACTTCCCGATCGATCTCGGTGACCGGATTCACCGGAGCCGACCCGCGCGTTCCCTGGCGCTTGTAATGGACCATCACCTCTCGGGAGGCGGCCGCAGCGATGATGGCCGCGGCCCGCTGGGCGATGCGGACCGCGCCTGCTTCGATGGCCGCCAGTTCTTCGGCGCCGAGGCGCGCGGCAGCGGCCAAAGCAGAGGCAGGAGCAGTCACCGCTGCCGGCGGTCGGGCGGCGCCCATCGGCTGATGTCCTCCTCGGCGGGTTCCGACTC
>DAOUCS010000014.1:0-37631 GCA_034431815.1 Dehalococcoidia bacterium | reverse complement strand
CTCCCCGACGGGAATTCGAGGTGGCGCAGCGCCCAATCCGTTTCTTCCGAAGAGAGCTCGCGACGGATGACGGTCCGGCTCCGCAGCTCCGCCAGCGCCTGGTCGAGGCGCTGCTGCGCGAGGTCGCGGCGCTGCACGTCGGTCAAGGTGCCCCGCTCCCGCCGCTCGAGGCGGACGAGCCAGTACGAGTCGTTCACCGAGAGCGGGCCAACGAGCGTGCCGGGCGCGGCCTCGGCCACCGCCTGACGGACGGCCTCAGGAAGAAGGGCGAGGGGCTGCGGGTCGAGGAGGCCGTCCTGCTGGCGGCTCGATTGGTCGGTCGATTCGCGCTGAGCCAGGGAACCCATGTCTTCGCCGGCCTCGATGCGGCCCTTCAGTTCGTTCGCTTTCGCCTCGTCGTCGACGGCGATCACGCGGAGGGTAAGCAGCTCGCCTTCGGTGCCGACTTCCTCCTGATAGCGCTGGAGGAGCCTCTCGTTGACGAGACGCGCCGCAGCCACGCGCCGATACGTCCCGTCGCTGAACCCAGTAATGCGGAGGTCCTGACGGTAGAGCCGGTCGAAGGAGCTTCCCTTGCCGCCCACGGGGACGCCGAGCGATTCCGCGATCGATTGCGTGACCTCCTCATCCGTCGGCTCGAGCCCGAATTCGCGGGCGAGGAGGATGGTCAGCTCCTCCTCTTCGAGCTTGCCGAGGAGCCCTTGCACAGCGATGCCGGTGTCGCTGCTGCCGTTGGCGACCATGAACAGCGGCAGGCGGTCGGTGAAGTAGGCGAGGCTGACCCTTCGGTCGCCGACGGTGAGCACCGTCGCCCGGGGCATGACCACGTTCTCGCGGTACCACTGCCAGCCGAAGATCCCGATGACGAGGAGGAGGAGGGCGACGGCCGTGCCGATGATGCCGAGGCGCACCACGCCTTCGCTGAGACGCACGCGCGGGCGAGCCTGGAGGGGCCGCTCGACGTGCTGGCGGCGCGGAAGTCCGGTGGTGCGGTCGCGGCGTGCCATGGATGCCTCGGTCGTTTAGCCGCGGAGCGGGTAGATCCCCGTCTTCCAGACGTGCTGGATGACGTAGGGCAGGAGCGCCACATGCCTGGCCCGCTTGATGGCCTTGGCGAGAAGCCGCTGGTGCTTGGCACAAGTACCCGTCTTCCGGCGCGGCTCGATCTTCCCGCGTTCGGAGATGTAGAGGCGGAGGCGCTGGACGTCTTTGTAATCGATCACATCCATGCGGTCGGCGCAGAAGCGGCACACGCGCCGGCGCGGGCCGAAGCGCCGCTGCGCCTTTTCGACACGGGCCTGAACGTCAGGCGTTGCTCGTTCTTGCGTGGTCATCGGTTCACTCCTTGCGAGCGGGCACAGCGTTCGCGCCCACGGCTGGGATTGGGTGCACTATTCGAACGGAAGGTCGTCGAGGTCCGTGGCTTCCAAGTCCTCGGAGAAGGCTGGCTCGCGGCTCCCGCGGCTCCGGGGCGAAGGCTCGAACGAGTCCTCATCGGCTCCGCGCCCGCCGTTTCCGTCACCCGCGCGCCCCAAGAGCTGAACGTTCTGGGCGATGACCTCGACGCGGGTTCGGCGGTTCCCGTCGGGGTCGTCCCAGCTCCGCGTCTGCAGCCGACCTTCGACGAACAGCTGCCTCCCTTTCGTAACCCATTGCGCGAGCCGCTCAGCCTGGTCGCCGAACACAACGACGTTGAACCACTCGGTGGCATCCTCCCAGTCGCCAGCGGCCGAACGGCGCCGGCTGTTGACGGCCAAGCTGAACTGCCCCACCGCCACGCCGGTGGCAGTGTAGCGCAGCTCCATGTCGCGCCCGGTGTTGCCGATGAGGAGGACTTTGTTGAGGCCGGCCATGGCTCACCTCGCCGTCAGGGGTTGGGATCCTCCCCTTCGGGGCCGCTCTCGCCGCTCTCCTCGGAGGATTCGCCGGCGTCGTCACCTTCGATGCTCGCCGAGGACTCAGCCGACTCGGTCGCTTCCGCAGCAGGCTCCGCCAACGGTTCGGCAGGCGTTTCCGCCGGCGGTGGCGCCACAGCGACCTCGGCGTGCGCGGCCGGGGCGGCGCTCTTCACGGCGAGCGGCGGAAGCTCCTCGGCGCGGACAACCAGGAAGCGGTACACCTGCTCGTCGATGCGGAGGGCGTGCTCCAGCGGACGGACGTTCGCGGGATCGAGGCGGACGCGGGCCACCACGTAATCGCCATCGATCTTGTGGCGGATGGGGTAGGCGAGACGCCGCCGCCCCCAGTGGTCGACAGCGGTCACCTCGCCGCCGTGGTTCCGGACCATCGATGTGAGACGCTGGACCGGCGCGTAGCGGCCTTCGCTTTCCGCAAGGGCGAGATCGTAGATGACGGTGACTTCGTAGTCGCGCATACCTCTCCGAAGGGGATGCCGGGCCGCTGGGATTGCCCGCGCTGGGCGGGCCGGAACCCCGGTCTAAGCGGTCAGCCTAACACCGCCCGCGGCTCGGCTCAATCCGCATCGCCGATGGCCGGCATTGCCGCTCAGGCGCGCAGCGTCGGCGCGGGCTGCCGGTCCGTGATCCCCGGCACGGGGTAGGCGCGGGCAAATTCGGCCACCTCCTGGCGAACCCGCTCGCGGACACCGTCCCCGTCGGGGTCATCCAGCACCTGAAGGATCCAGCGGGCGATCTGGCGCATCTCGTCGGGGCCCATCCCCCGGGACGTGAGCGCCGGCGTGCCGAGGCGGAGGCCGCTTCCGACGTAGGGCGGGCGCGAATCGTACGGGATGGCGTTCCGGTTGGTGATGATGCCGGCCCCTTGCAGGGCGTTCTGGGCCTTGAGGCCGCTGATGCCCTTCGAGGTGCAGTCCGCAAGGATGAGATGGTTGTCGGTGCCGCCGGAGACGAGGCGCAACCCGCCCCGCTGCAGCTCGTCGGCGAGCACCTTCGCGTTCTCCACCACCCTGCGGGCGTACTCTTTGAACTCGGGCTTGAGCGCCTCGCCGAAGGCCACAGCCTTCGCAGCGATGCTGTGGAGATGCGGGCCGCCCTGAGTCCCGGGGAATACGGCTTTGTCGAGCCGCTCCGCGTGCTCTGCTTTGCACAGGGCCATCGCCCCGCGCGGCCCGCGGAGCGTCTTGTGCGTCGTCGACGTGATGACGTCGGCGTACGGGACGGGCGACGGATGCACGCCGCCGGCCACAAGGCCGGCAATATGGGACATGTCGACCATGAGGACCGCACCGACCTCGCGGGCGATTTCGGCGAAGCCGGCGAAGTCGATGAGGCGGGGGTAGGCGGTATACCCGGCTACGATGATCTTCGGCTTGTGCTCGCGCGCGAGCCGTGCGACTTCGGCGAGGTCGATTACTTCGGTTTCGCGGTCGACCGCGTAGGGCACGAAACGGTAGAGCTTGCCCGAGAAGTTCACCGGGGAGCCGTGGGTGAGGTGGCCGCCCTGGGAAAGCTCGAGGCCCATGATGACGTCGCCCGGCTCGGCGAACGCGAGGTAGGCGGCCATGTTCGCCTCCGCGCCGCTAGTCGGCTGGACGTTGGCGTGCTCAGCGCCGAAGAGCTGCTTCGCGCGCTCGATGGCGAGCGTCTCCAACCGGTCGGAGTGGACGTTGCCCGCGTAGTACCGCTTCCCCGGGTATCCTTCCGCGTACTTATTCGTGAAGACCGATCCGGTCGCTTCGAGGACAGCGGCCGAGGCGTAGTTCTCGCTGGCGATCATCTCCAGCGTCTCGACTTGACGGCGCTCCTCGTCGGCGATGATCTGGGCGACCTCGGGGTCGCGTTCGGCCAGGATGCCCATGGGACAGCACCTCCGCGCGGGCTCTGGTGCACATGGTACCCCTCCGCGGCCCACCGGCCACGCCCGGCGCGGTGCGCTAGACTGTGAGCGATATGCTGGAGCTGACACGTCGCATCGCGGAAGCTGCCGAGGGCGGCGAGCCCGTGCTCGTGGCGATGGTGCTGGAGCCGGGGCCCCGCACGCACCTTCGGCCAGGAGACCGAATTGCGGTGACGCCGAGCGGGGAGCGGCTCGGCACCCTCGGGGACCCCGAACTCGACGAGCTGGTCGCCTCGGCGGCGGCCGGCTTCTTCGCTGACCATGCTCTAGGCACGGTGTATGTCGGCCCCTCGGGGCTCTCGTGGCGGACGCTCCCCGGGGCAACGAGCCTGTACCTAGAGGTGGTCGAGCCGAAGCCGGTGCTGCTCATCGTGGGAGCGGGCCACATCGGCCGGGCGCTGACGAAGCTGGGGAACTTCCTCGGCTTCCACGTCGCCGTCATCGACGACCGGGAGGAGTTCGCCGACCCGGGGCTGCTGCCGGAGGCCGACGAGGTCATCTGCCGCGATTACGGACCGGCGCTCGACGAGTACCCGATCGGCCCGTCCACGCATGTCGTTCTGGTGACGCGGGGGCACAAGCACGACGAAGAAGCGCTCCGCCACTGCGTCGGCCGCGGGGCACGGTACGTGGGGATGATCGGCTCGAAGCGGCGCACGAGCACCGTGCTGGAGCACCTGCTCGCCGACGGATTCGACCCCGCGGAGCTGGCAAAGGTGCGCACTCCCATCGGACTGGACATCGGCGCCGAAACGCCGGAGGAAATCGCCGTTGCCATCATGGCGGAGATCATCCTGTTGCGACGGGGCGGCACCGGCGCGCCGATGTACTGGCGACCCGCCCACCTGCGCGAACCCGCGCCAGCGAGCTAGCGTGCGCACACCGCCCGCAAACCTACAATGAAGCCAGTGGATGGGTTCACAGTCACGCCGGTGGAAGGGCTCCGAGCGCCGTACGTGGTGATCGCCTTCACAGGCTGGAGCGACACCGGCACGGTAACGACCGACGCGGGCCGGCATCTCGTGGAGGTGTACGGCGGCGAACGGTTCCTGACCGTTGACCCCGAGGAGTACTACGTTTTCACCGAGGTTCGCCCCACCGTCAGGCTCGATGAGCGCGGCATCCGCGTGATCGAGTGGCCGACGAACGAGGCCTACGCGGTGCGGCTACCCAACCACGACCGCGACCTCGTCGTGGTCATCGGCGTCGAGCCGAATCTGCGCTGGCGCACCTTCTCCGAACAGCTTGCCGAGGTTCTGGCGGGGTTCGCCCCCTCGTTGGTGTGCACGTTCGTGGCCCGACCCGCGGCCACGCCGCACACCCGGCCCATCCCGGTCAGCGGGTCGTCAGCCGACCCGGCACTCTGCGCAAAGTACGGCCTAGGGCGGTCGCTGTACCAGGGACCGACGGGGATCGTCGGCGCCATCCACGACGCGCTCCGCCGTCGGGGAGCGCCCCTCATCAGTCTGGCGGCGGGAATTCCGCACTACCTGAACGTCCCGGAGAACCCGCCGGGCACCATCGCCCTCCTGGAGGCGTTCGGGCGCATCACGGGCATCGACCCGCGGACGGATCTTCTCCAGCGGGCGCGTGACCGGTTCCTCGCACGCGTTGAGGAAGCCTCGCACGAGGACGATCAGATCGAAGGGTACGTGCGCTCGCTGGAAGAGCATTACGGCGACGAGGAGTTCGACGAGGAGGAGACGTCGGAGCTTCCCTCCGCCGATGACATCCTCCGCGACGTGGAGGACTTCCTGCGAGGGAAGGGCGATTCCTCCGGTTAGGGGGGAACATGCGGCTTCCCAGCGTCCTTTGGCGGCTCGCCGCGCCGTACGACGCGTACATCTCCCACGTCTCCCGGCTTTGCCGTGCGTTGGAGCGCATCCGCACCCTGGCCGACCGAGCTCTCGGGTACGAAACCGGTCTCCTCGCTTCGGTGCGGCTGGCGCCCAGCGAACAGGACGCGGCCGCCCGCGCCGAGCGGTTCCGGAGCCGCCTGGCAGCCGCGGGCGAGATGAGCGACGCCGAGCTCGATGACCTCCTCGCCCACCTGGGCGGGGGAACGCCAGCGGAGGTCGAGCGGGATCGCGCAGCGGTCGCGGCGCGGCTCGGGGCGGTGAGCCGCGCCATCGAGGGGGCCTTCGCGGAGGCGGTGGCGGCACTCGCCGTCCTCGAGGAGCGCGGCTACGACCCCCGGCGGCCGGATGTCGCCCGCCAGCGCCGCGCCAAACAGCTCCCTTCCCGCACCACCGAAGAGTTTCGCGCGGAGCTGCGGCACCTCGGCCGGCTGGTGGGGAAGCGCCTGGCCGAGGAGCGGTAAGACAGCCCTAGCGGGACTTCTCCGCGAGGCGCGCGGCGAAGCGGCCAACATCGACAACGGCGCGCTGGTGGGTTCCGTGCCCGATCTTCTCCCGCTCGTCGTGGGCGACCCACTCGAATTCGATGCGCCGATCGTCGACCTTCGTGATGGTGACTTCGGCGCGAACTTCCATGCCGCGGGGCGTGGGCGCCGTGTGGTTGACCACCATGGCCGTGCCGACCGTCATGAGGCCTGGCGGAAGATGCGCCTTGAGCCAGTCGGCCGCGGTGCGCTCCACCAGGGCCACGAGCGCAGGCGTGCTGAAGGCATCGGGCGCGCCGGCGGTGATAGTGCTGGCGAGGTGCTCCGTTTGAACGACGACGGCGCCGACAGCGGAGTCTCCTGGGCGGAGGTCACTGAGGGGCATACGCCTCTCCTCGGATCGTGGTAGGACGCGGAAGAATGCGCCGCCGCCATAGGGTACGCTGCCTGCGATGGCGCTGGAAACCGGGCTCCAGGCCGCTGCCGCGGTCGCGGGGGCGGGCTTTCTCGCCCAGGTGATCGGGCGGCGCCTTCCTGTGCCCGTGCCGATCTTCCTCTTGCTCTCGGGAACGCTCTTGGGCTCGGAGGGCCTGGGAGTGGTGAGGACAGAGGAAATCACCGACCTCGTGCGCGTCGGCGTAGCTTTGGCGGTGGCCATCATCGTCTTCGAAGGAGGGACGCTGCTCTCCTGGCCGATGCTCCGCCGGGTTGGCCCCGTCGTGCGTAACCTCGTCATCGGCGGACTCGTCGTCACCCCGCTGGTAGGAGCCGTCGCGGCCCGTTCCCTTCTCGGCTATGAATGGCGCGTGGCCGCTCTGTTCGGGACGCTCGTATCGGTCACCGGACCGAGCGTCATCACGCCCCTTCTGAGGAAGGTGCGCGTGAACGACCGCCTCCGGACCGTGTTGATGAGCGAAGGCGTCATCATCGACCCGTTCGGTGCCCTGCTCGCGCTGATCGCTCTTCAGGTGGCCGTCTCAGGGACACTCGACCCCGCGGCTCCGGCGGCATGGGCGGCACTCCGCGTGGCCACTGGAATTGGCCTCGGCGCCGCCGGGGCCGTCGCCGTCTATCTGGTGCCACGCATCGTGCGGCGAATGAGCAGCCGCGAAGTCTCCCTCATCGTGGTCGCTGCTGCGATCGCCGTCTTCGCCGCCGCTGAATCGGTCGCGCACGAATCCGGCCTGACGGCGATGGTGGTGATGGGCATCGCTGTCGGCAATCTTCCGCTGCCCCACCGCGAGGCGATCCATGCCTTTCAAGAGACGGTGGTGGCGTTCCTCATTGCCGCGGTCTACGTCCTGCTCGCCGCATCCGTCGACCTTGATGCGGTGGCCGAACTGTGGCCTCGAGGCTTCGCGGTTGTGGCCATCCTCGCCCTTGTCGGGCGCCCGTTGCTGGCGTTCGTGGCGTCGGTCGGCTCCGAACTCTCCTGGCGGGACCGGGCTTTCCTGGCTGCAGTGGCTCCCCGCGGGGTCGTCGCGGCCTCGTTGGCGAGCGTGGTCGCCCTCGAAGCAGCTGATACGCTCGCCGCCAACGCGTCATCCTTCGTGGCCCTGGTGTTCTTAGTCATCCTCCTCACCATCGGCGTACAATCCGCCTATGCTGGCCCGCTGGCACGGCTGTTGGGTGTGATGCCGCGACGCACAGTCATCGCCGGCGCGGGCGAAGTGGGGCTTCGAACTGCGGAGCGTTTACGCTCCCGCGGCGAACCGGTGCTCCTCATCGAGTCGGACGAGACGGCAGCGGTGCGGGCCCGCGAAGAGGGCTTCGAAGTCCTCATCGGCGACGTCGCCGACCCTCGTACCCTCAAGCGAGCCGGCGTGGGCGACGCCCACGCGTTCATCGTCGCGACCGCACAGGACGATCGAGGCCTCCTCGCCGCGCAACATGCCAAGGCGCTCGGCTGTCGAAACATCATCGCTCGGGTGAATGCCCCTCTCAACATCGAGCCGTTTCGCGCATTGGGCATCGCAGCAGTGAGCCAACAGGAAGCCGTTGCTGCAGAACTCGCGAGTTTGGCCACCGAATCCGAACTCGTGGACGTTCTCGTGGCGGCCGACGAGGACCTTTCTGTCCGACGCGTGTGGGTAACGAATCCGGCAATGCAGCGGTCGCTGGCCTCCATCAGCGACCTCCAGGGCACCGTGGTGATGCTCGTTCGGAGGGGCAGTCAGACGGTCGTGCCGTCCGGAAAAACCACGCTCCAGCTTGGCGACCGGCTCACCCTCATCGGAACACGGGCGGCAGTCGAACGGGCTGAGCGCGCCCTTTCGGCTAGCGGAGCGGACGAGTAGGCGAGCGGCATAACGCTTTCTGAACCCTGCCCATCGAGGCTGGGCTAGAATGTCGGTACGCCGAGCTGCGGCGCAGGACTGACGATGGCCGTGACTCCCCAGGCCCTCTCGCCCCGCGCGGCCGAAGCAGCTGCCGTGCTGGCCCGCGTGCGCCGGGAGATCCACCGCGTCATCGTCGGCCAGGACGCCCTCATCGACCGCCTGCTCATCGGACTGCTGTGTCGCGGACACGTGCTCGTCGAAGGCGTTCCGGGGCTCGCAAAGACGCTGGCAGTCTCAAGCCTCGCGCAGACCCTCCAGCTCCGCTTCGTACGCATCCAGTTCACGCCGGACTTGCTGCCCGCGGACCTTACGGGCACCGAGGTGTACTCTCCCGCCGACGCGCGCTTCGTGGTCAGGAAGGGTCCGATCTTCGCGCACATCGTTCTGGCCGACGAGATCAATCGTGCGCCTCCGAAGGTGCAGTCGGCCCTCCTCGAGGCGATGCAGGAGCGCCAGGTGAGCATCGCGGGAGAGACGTTCCCCCTCGAAGAGCCGTTCCTCGTCATCGCGACGCAGAACCCCATCGAACACGAGGGGACCTACCCGCTGCCGGAGGCAGAGCTCGACCGCTTCCTCCTGAAGGTGAAGGTGACGTATCCGGACCGGCGGGAGGAACGGGCGATCCTCGACCTCGCCCTGAACGGCATGCCGAAGCGGCTCGAGCCGGCGGCATCGGCCGCGGACATTGCCCTGGCGCAGGCAGCGGTGGAGGAGGTCGCCATCGACGAAGCGCTGAAGGAGTACATCGTCAACTTGGTTGCGGCCACGCGCCGGCCGGCGGCGTTCCGCATGCCCGAGCTCGCGTCGCTCATCGCCTTCGGAGCTTCGCCGCGGGCCACCATCGCCCTGGCGCAGGCGGCCCGGGCCCACGCGTTCCTCCAGGGGCGCGGCTACACCCTCCCCGACGACGTGAAGGCCATCGCGCACGACGTCCTTCGCCACCGCATCGTGACCACCTACGAGGCGGACGCCGAAGAGCTGACCACCGACGACATCGTGGACCGGGTGCTGGTGGGGGTCCCGGTCCCGTAAGGGAGTGGCCGGTTGCTCACGCGCCTCTTCCACCGCCGTCCCCGCGAGGCAGCTGCGCTCGAGCCGGCGACTCCTGCCGACCTTCTGCGGCGGGTGCGCGTCATTGAACTGCGGGCGCGCCGCCTCGTCGATGCCCTCTTCGCGGGACAGTACGTCTCCGTCTTCCGGGGCCGGGGTATCGATTTCTACGAGCTCCGGGCCTATGTACCCGGAGACGACACGCGAACCATCGACTGGAAGACGTTCGCGCGCCGGGGCGAGCCGTTCGTGCGCCGCTACCGGGAAGACCGGGAACTCACCGTGATCTTCGCCGTCGACGTCAGCGCCTCGATGCGGGCGGGAAACGGCCGCCGTTCGAAGGCCGAGGTTGCCGCCGAGCTGTGCGCCACCCTCGCCCTGGCGGCGGCGCGCACCGGCGACCGGGTGGGGCTGCTCCTCTTCGCGGAGGGTCCGGAGCGGTACGTCCGGCCCGCCGCCGGGCAGCGCCACGTCCTGCGAATCGTGAGGGAGCTCATCGGCGCCCGTCCCTCGTCACGCGGCACCGACCTCGCCGCCGCGCTGGGCCACCTGCAGCGGGTCCACCGCCGGCGGGCGACGGTGTTCCTCATCTCGGATTTCCTCGGCGGCTCGCTCTCCCGGGAGCTGCGGGCCGCCGCCGACCGTCACGACCTCATCGCCATCACCGTCCGTAGCCCGCTGGACACATCGCTGCCGGCCGCCGGTATCGTCCGCCTGGCCGACGCCGAAACGGGCCGCGTCGTCGAAGCCGACACCAGCTCCCCCGCAGTCCGCGCCGCCTACGCCGAGGCGGTGCGGCGAGCCGACGAGGAGCGGGCCCTCCTCTTCGGGAGCCTCGGCATCGACGAGATTGCCGTCACGACGGAGGAGGACTACGTGCCGGCGCTCATCCGCTTCTTCGAGCGGCGGCAGGCGAGGGCAGCATCATGAGGGCGCTGGCGTTCGCGTGGGGAGCGGCGGCGCTCCTGCTCGCGCTCCTGCCCGCCGGCGGTGCACGCGCGGACGACGAGGTAGCCGTCTCCGCCCATTCGGTCCTGGTGGGCGAGCCGTTCGTGCTCACTGTCCGGGTGGAGGTGCCTCCGGGTGCCGCGGTCGACATCGAACCTGGCGCGCCGAGCTGGGGCGACGTGAGCGTGTTGGGAGTGCGCCGCCACGAGGTGACCCGGGGCTCGGATGGAGACGTGCATACGTTCGAGGTGGAGGCGGCAGCGTTCGCACCGGGCGAGACAGTGTTCCGCCCCGCAGTGCTGGTGAGCAGCGCCGACGGCGCAGAGATCCGGGAGCTGCCCGAAGTGCGGCTCGCAGTGCCCTCGGTGCTGCGCCCTGGCGAACCGCTGGAGCTCCTCCCCCTGCCGGAGCCGGCAAGCATCGGCGGGGGCGTTCCCTTGTGGGTACGTCCGGCCGCGGCCGCCGGCGCGGCGCTGGCGGCCTCGGCACTCGCGGCGATAGCCTGGCGGGCGTTCTCCGCCACCAAGCGGCGGCTGCCCGCGCCGGAAGCCGCCCCGCCCTCACCGCTCCCCACGATGGACGAGCTCGCCGAGGCGGTCGAAACGGACCCGGTCGCCGGCTACCGTCGGGTGGCGGCGGCCATCCGGACCGCGCTGGCCGAACGCTACCGCATCCCCGCGGCCTCGCTGACCGCCGGAGAGCTGCGCCGGCGGCTCGAAGAGCGGGGCGAACGATGGGTCGCGCGGCTCGCCGCTGGGCTATTGGAAGAGTGCGACGCCGTGGTGTACGGCGGCTACCGTCCCGCACCGGAGCGAAGGCAAGCGGATCTGGCGATGGCGTCGGAGCTGCTGCAGGGGGCAGAGTGATGGAGTTCGGCGCGCCGTGGGCGCTCGCACTCGCCATCCCCGTCCTGGTCGTTGCCTGGTGGCGGCAGCGCGCCCCGAGGCCGGCCATCGTGGTGCCGAACACGGCGGCCCTCCTCGCCGTACCTCCCACCCGCCGCCAGCGTCTGGCCCGGTGGCTGCCCGTCCTGCCGGTGGTCGCCACGCTGCTCGTGGCGGGGGCAGCCGCACGGCCGCGCGTCGGAGAGGCGGCGGCCCGCATCCCGGGCGAAGGCATCGACATCGTGCTCTCCCTCGACCTCTCGAGCAGCATGACCGCGTCGCTGGCCGACGGCCGCACCCGGCTCGAGGGCACGAAGGAGGTGGTCCGCGAGTTCATCCGCAATCGGGAGAACGATCGTGTCGGGCTCGTGATCTTCCAGCGCGAGGCGATCCCGCTGGTTCCGCCGACGACGGATTACGCTGCCCTGGACGAGCTCGTCGCGGAACTCGAACCCGGACTCCTGCCCGACGGAACGGGTATCGGGGTGGGCATCGGCGCGGCGGTCAACATGCTGCGGGATTCCCGCGCCGCAAGCCGGGTTGCGGTGCTGCTCACCGACGGGCGCCACAACGCGCGCGAATCGATTTCCCCTGAGGACGCAGCCGAGTTAGCGGCACAACTCGGGATCCCCGTGTATACCATCGCCGTCGTCGACGAGGGACCGCGGCGCTTCACCGACGTCGATGAGGAGCTGCTGCAGGCCATCGCCGAGCGGACGGGGGCGCGCTTCTTCGCCGCGTCGTCGACGGCCGAGCTGCGCGCCGTCTACGAGGAGATCGCCCGCCTCGAGACCACCCCCTTCGAACGAGAGCGGTACCTCCGGTACCGGGAGTTCGGGCCCTGGCTGGCAGCAGCCGCGGCGGCGCTGCTTGCGGCTTGGGCCGCGCTCGACTCCCTCTGGCTGCGGAGGGCGCCATGACAGACGGGTTCGGCTTCGCCGCGCCGGCCTGGCTGGCCCTCGCGCCGCTCGGCTTGGCGGCAGCCGCCCTGCTCGTTTGGTCCGCCGGCCGGCGTTCGGCGGCGGCGAGGCAGTTCGGACAGGAACGCGGCAGCGCCGGCGGCAAGGCAAGGGCTGCGGTGCTGGCGCAGGCCGTGGCGGGGCTCGCGCTGGCGGCGGCGCGGCCGCAGTGGGGCATGGCCGAGGCGACGCTCCCTCGCCGGGGGGTGGACGTCGTCTACGTCGTCGACGTCTCCCGCAGCATGGGCGCAGCCGACGTGCCGCCCTCACGAATGGAGGCAGCACGAGAGGCCATCGCGGCCTCCTTCCTCGAGCTGCGGGACGTGCGCGTGGGCCTGGTGGTTTTCGCGGGCACCGCGCGGGTGCGGTTTCCCCTCACCACGGACCTGAGCGCGGCGGCGGCGATCGTGCGGATGCTCGAGCCGGGGCAGGTCCTCGTCGGGCCCGGGACGAGCGTGGCAGCAGGCATCGATGAGGCGCTTTCGCTCTTTCCACCTGAGTCGGAAGCGGGACGGCTCGTGGTGATCGTGACCGACGGAGACGACCTCGGGCCCGCCCCGGCAGAGGCGCTGGCCCGGCTGCGTTCGGCGGGGGCCGAGCTGCTCGTCGCCGGCGTCGGCACGCCCGAAGGGAGCACGGTGCCAGTGTTCGACCGCCAGCGGGGCGAGTGGGTCCCGCTCCGGCAGGCCGACGGAACCCCCGTCATCACGCGGCTCGACGAGGCGTTCCTGGCATCGGTGGCCGAGCTCGGCGGTGGGAGGTACATCGGTGCGGACCTCTCGCTCCTTCCCAGCGCCGTGAGGGGCCGGGCAGCAAGCCTTGTGGCGGCCGAGGTGGAGACCCGCACCCTGCGCGTACCCATCGAGCGGTTCCACCTCTTCGCGTGGGGTGCGCTGGCTTTGCTCGCATTGGCGTGGGCTGCCGAGGGCCTCCGCGGCCGCTGGCGGCGTGCGGCGCTGGCCGCCACTGCCGCCGCGACACTCATCGTCGCCGCAGCCTGTGTTTCGGAGGCCCATCGGCTGAACGAGGCCGGCCGGGACGCCTTTGCGGACGGCAAATACGCACTCGCGGCGGAGCGGTTCAGGGAAGCGCTGGAGGCTGATCCAGGCAACGATCGGCTCGCCCTCAACCTCGCGGCCGCCCTCCACGCCGCCGGCCGGTTCGAAGAGGCCGCACTGGCCGCGCGGCGTGCCGCCGGCTCGACCGACCAGAGTATTCGGGCGGAGGCCCACCGCTTCCTCGGCCATCACGCCTTCGCCCGGGGACAGCTGGCCCAGGCCTTAGCCGAACTGCGCCAGTCTCTCATCGAGCGGCCGACCGACGCCGCCCGCCACGACTACGAGGTCGTCTACGCGCTTCTGCGGGGGCAAGAGGCGCCGCAGCCTTCCCCAACTCCTGCGCCTGCCGGGGGGACTCCCCAGCCGGGGGCCTCTCCCACTCCTCAGCCGGGGATGAGCGGGCCGACGCCAGGGCCGGGGGATGGAAGCCCGCAGGCGGGCGGGCAGGCGACGCCGCAGCCCGGCAGCGCGGCCGAGCCGGGGAGCGGACGGCCCTCGAGCGAGGCCCAGATTGCCGACCGCATCGCCGCCATCGACCGGGAGGTGGCGGCCATCCTCGATGCGGCCGGCGGCGAACTCTCTCCCGAGGACGTGGAGCGCATCCTCGATTTGCTCGCAGAACGGGAGCGGCTTTCGGCGCTGCGCGGCTCCCTTTCGGGAGCTGCGGACCCGAACGACTACTGAGTGGCCGGGCGGCGGCAACGCCGCCGAACGGCTGCGCCTTGGGAGCGGCGCGGCAGTATGCTCGCAGATGTGGATGTACCCTGGCTGGCCGAGTGGAGGCCCGACCCGCTCTTGGGGGTGCTCGCCGCAGGGGCAGCCGGCGGATACGCGGCCGCCTGGCGTAGAGCCGGGCGCGACGGACGCCGCCGGCGGCTCGAGAGGTGGCGAGCCTGGTCTTTCGGGGCTGGTGTGGCCGTACTGGCAGCGGCGTGGCTGTCGCCCCTGTCTGGGCTTGATCGGACGCTCCTCTCGGCTGCGTTCGGCTCCATGTTCCTCGTGTCTACCCTCGCTCCAGCGCTGCTGCTGCTCGGCCAGCCGTTGACACTGGCGTACCGGGCGAGCGGGCCGCCGGGGCGCCGGCGTCTCCGCCGGCTGACGGGAAGCACGCCGGTGCGCCTGGTGACCTTCCCAGTGGCAGCCTGGCTCTTCTACGCAGGGATCACCTACGCCTGGCAGTTCTCCTCCCTCACCGACTGGGCGATGCGGCATTACGGCGTGTGGCTCGCCCAGCAGCTCACGCTGCTCGCTGCCGGCGCTGCATTCTGGTGGCCAGCGCTCTGCTCCGACCCGCCGCCATGGCGGATGGGGTACACGCTGCGAGTGTTCTACGTCTTCGTGGAGATGACCCACAAGGGGCTCTTCGGCGGGATGTTCCTCGCTGCCCAGGAGCCCTTCCATCCATCCGTCGCAGCCCGGCTCCCTGACTGGGCGCCCGGGGCCATGACCGACCAGCGGCTCGGAATCCTGCTCGTATGGGTCGGGGGAAGCTTGGTGTTCTTCTTCGCCATCGTGGGCATCGTACGCCAGTGGATGGCCTACGACGCCCGCTACAGCCGCCGCCTCGACGCCCGCCTCGCCCGCCAGCGGGAGGCCGAACGACGGCGGCGCGCCGCCCTGGAACAGGTGTTCCGACGCCCCGTATGACCTTCGCCGCGGGGCGAGCCCGCGAGGGCGGAGACGTATAATCGCGGGGGCGGCGAACGCCGTCACAGCTGCAGCGGAAAGGAACACCGATGCCCGCACCCGCTGGTTCGCTCGTCGTGCCGCTCGACGGCTCCGCCGCTGCCGAGTACGCGCTACCGCTGGCTGCCCGCGTTGCCGCAGGTTACGACGCCCCCGTTGCCTTCGTGCACGTCATCGAAGGCAGCGGGGCAGCGGAGGGAGACACCCCGGAGAAGTTCCGCGCCTACTGCGCGACCCTGGCCCAGCGTCACGGGCTTCGAGCGTGGACGTCGGCGGTCCTCGAGGGGCGTCCCTCGGATGAGGTGCTCGCGTACGCGGCGGGGGCCCGCTTCATCTGCCTGGCAAGCCACGGCAGAGGCGGGTTCCAGGCGATGCTCGTCGGGTCGGTGGCGGACAAGATCGTCCGCGGTGCTGACGTTCCGGTGTTCTTCGTCCCGGCGACCGGAGAAGGGGTGCTGCCGGGGCCGGAGCACCCGGTGATGGCGGCTGTCGACGGCTCGCGGGAAGCGGAACGCGGACTGGAACTGGCGCGTGAGACGGCGGAGAGACTCGGCGCCCGGGTCGCCCTGGTGCGGGCGTATTCGGTACCGCCGCCGGCGGGAGTGGAGTTCGTGTACTACTCCCCCGACGTGTACCAGGAACTCGAGGAGGCCGCGGCTGCCTACCTCAAGCAGATCGCCAAGCCCGGCGAGAGCACGTACGTCGTGCAGGGGGCGCCCGCTGCAGCCATTGAAGCGGCGGCGAACGACGCAGGTGCGGGGCTCGTGACGGTAGCGACGCGCGGCCTGGGGCTCGCCCGGCGCCTCGTCCTCGGCAGCACGACCGATCGGCTGATGCGCACGCTCCGGCGGCCCCTCCTCATCGTGCCGCCTGCCGGGTAGCCGCTACCCGCCGATTCGGGACATCTCGATTCGGGGGAGACCCACCGTCTCGGCCGAGCGGAGCTCCGAGTAGCGGTCGGTGCGCCCGGTCCATAGGCGCTCGATGAAGGCGCGGAGGTCGGCGTCGCTGGCACCCCCGCGGAGGAGCGTGCGGATGTCGTGGCCGCGGGCGGCGAAGAGACAGGTGAAGAGCTGGCCTTCGGGCGAGAGGCGCAGGCGGGTGCAGTCGCCGCAGAAGGGGCGGCTGATGGAGGCGATGATCCCGATCTCGCCGCTGCCATCGCGCAGACGCCAGCGCGTGGCCACTTCACCCGGATACGCCGGCTCGACTGGCTCCAGAGGGAACTCCGCTGCAATCCGGGCGAGAATTTCGTCGGCGGTGACGACGTCGTCGAGCCGCCAACCGTTGGTGGTGCCGACGTCCATGTACTCGATGAAGCGGACCACGACGCCCGTGCCGCGGAAGTGTCGGACAAGGTCGGTAACGGTGTGGTCGTTGACGCCCCGCTTCACGACAGCATTCACCTTCACCGGCGCGAGGCCCGCCTCCAGAGCGGCAGCGATGCCGTCGAGCACGGTGTCGACGCCGACGTTGACGTCGTTCATCGCGCGGAAGACGGCATCATCGAGCGAATCGAGGCTAACCGTCACGCGCCTGAGCCCTGCTTCCGCAAGAGGGCGGGCGTACTGCCGGAGGAGCGCCCCGTTCGTGGTGAGGGTAAGGTCCTCGATTCCGGGGATGGTCGCGAGCATTCTCACCAGGCGAACGAGGTCCATGCGCAGGAGCGGCTCGCCCCCCGTGATGCGAACCTTGCGCACGCCGAGTTCAGCGGCTACGCGGGCCACGCGGGCGATTTCTTCGAAGGTGAGCAGTTCAGCTCGGGGAAGGAATTCGTAGCCCGGCCCGAAGACAGATCGGGGCATGCAGTAGACGCAGCGGAAGTTACAGCGGTCGGTTACGGAGATGCGGAGATCGCGAAGGGGCCGCCGAAGCTCATCGAGGAGGGCCACAGGAGGAGTGTACCGGATATGCCCGCGGGAGCCTATCGGCCGGCTTCAGATGCTGCCGCCCCTTCGCCGGCGCGCTCGCGGAGCCACTGGTCGTACTTCTCGAGCCGTTCGGCGAGGCTGCGGCGGAACTCGGCGAGGCGCTCCATTTTGTGGTTGACAAGCTGGAGCTGGCGGAGGGTGGCCTCGCGGGCCTGACGGATCTTCGCGGCCTTTTCGGCGATGTCGGCGTCCTTGCGCCACTCGGCACGAATTTGGACGCGGACGTCCTCGGCGTCGAGCAGCTCCTTGATCTCCGCGAGGGAGAAGCCGAGGAGCTCCTTGAGCTGCTTGATGCGCTCGATACGCTCCAGGTCCTCGGGTGAGTAGAGGCGGAACCCGCCTTCCATTCGCGTAGGCGGCTTGAGGAGGCCTTTCTCCTCGTAGAACCGCAGTGTCCGCTGCGTGAGGCCGCAGCGCTCTGCGGCCTCGCCTATCTGCAGGTACCCTTCCAGGGCGGCGCGGGACTCGGGCATCTCGACCCCCAGTCTACCAACCTTGACGTGCGCGTCAACGTTTCGTGATGAGAAGGGACGCGGCGCCATAACGAATGGTCCGCGTGAAAAACGCGCGGGGAGGGCGCTCCTTCCACATAAGAGCGTTGCTGTGGGGTGGCAGCGGGGCTAAGGTACGGGGCACAGCGCCGGGCCCCCGCCGCCCGGCCAAGGACAGAGCAACCATCTCGGTTCGTCCGGAAACGCTTCCGTTCTTGCTGCTGCGTGAAAGGAGCAGTGCGGGATGGCCTTTGCCTCTTCGCCGGCGGATTCGCGGGAGCTGGCGCGGACCTGGCGGAGCGTGCTGGGGCGGCTCGAACTGGAGGTCGGCCCGCACACCTTCGCGACCTGGCTGCGGGACACCCGGCCGGTCGCGTTCGATGGCGCGACGCTCGTCGCCGAAGCGCCCACCCCCTTCAAGTGCGAGTGGCTGAACGAGCGGCTGGCCTTCGTGGTTCAGCGGGCAGCGTCGGCCATCCTTGCCGCCGACGTGGAGGTGCGGTTCGTGCCTCCCGGCGCGGCCCAGGCTCCGAACGAGCCACCTCCTGCCGCGAGAGGCCCGAAGCTCGTCGGCGCGGTCAACTGCAGCTTCACCTTCGAACGTTACGTCGAGTCGCAGGGAAATCGGCTTGCCCTGGGTTGCTGCCGCGCGCTCCTGGCCGACGAGCGGCCGATGTCGCCGCTGGTGCTATGGGGCGCCAACGGCGTGGGGAAATCCCACCTGCTCCACGCCTTGGGATGTGCGGCCCGCGCTCAGGGGTGGTCGGTGGCCTGTCTCAGCGGGGAGGAGTTCGCCACCCGCTACTTGGGGGCCCTCCGCCGCCAGGAGGTCGACGTGTTCCAGGAGGAGCTGCGCAGCGTTCGCCTCTTCCTCCTCGACGACCTCCAGGACTTGGAGGGGAAGCGGGCGACGCTCGAAGAGCTCTCCCGCACCATCGACGCGGTGGAGCGAGAAGGGGGCAGCGTCGCGCTCGCGACGGAGCGCCACCCTCGGGACCTCGCGCTCCCCCCTCGGCTCGCGTCGCGGTTGACGGCGGGCGTCGTCGTGGAGGTGCAGCCACCCGGCCCCGGGGACCAGCGGGCGATCGTCCTGCGCCTGGCAGCCGAGCTCCGGGCAGCGCTGCCGGCGTGGTGCATCGACCGTATCGCCTCGGCGCGGGTGCTTTCCGTGCGCGAACTGCAGGGGGCGGTGCACGCAGCCGTCGCGCTCGACCGCGCAGGGATGCTGGAGCCGGGCCGCCTCGATGCGGAGCTGGCGCGGATCGTGGTTCGCGCCTCCGGAGCGCCGGACCCGCACGACGTCCTCGAACGGGTCGCGGCAGCGTTTGCGGTCCGGATGGAGGAGCTGAGGGGCCGTTCGCGACGGGCACCGTTGGCCGACGCGCGGGCCGTGGCAGCTGCGCTGCTCCGGCGGCAAGGTCTTGGGTATACGGCCATCGGACGCGCGCTCGGCGGACGCGACGCTGCGACCGTGAAGGAGGCGGCAGCCCGCGGCGACCGCCTGCTGGAGGAGCGCCCGGAGCTCGCGCTACGGGTCGCCGGCTGAGGGACTCTCGGCCCACAAGCGGGCCACCGCGGCGGCCGTCGCGGCGGCATCGCCGAACCCCGCAACCACAGCGGTGCACGACCGGGCGAGCGGCAGCGGCGCCGAACCGTTCCAGGGGCGCCCCCGCACGACGGCCGAACGGCCTCCGAACCGCCTCAGCGCATCCTCGAGACGGGGAAGAAGTCTCCCAGGCAGCCCATCGAGGCACACAACCGCCGCCTGGGCACTCGCGAGGGCGTCGCCGAGGCCAGCGAGCGGGTCGCCCACGGCATCGGGGTCAATCACGAACGGCGCGGAGCCCTCCGGGAGGGCGCCGGCCAGACGCTCGGCCACCGCAGGCGCAGCCACCACGAGGACCCGCGCACTCACAGCGTCGGCCCCTGCGCGTAGATAGGTGCGTCGCCCTTAACGCCCTCACGGTAGAGGGCGTCGATTTCCTCGTCCGTCATGCCGAGGAGGCCGGCAAAGACCTCGCGGTTATGCTCGGCGAAGAGCGGCGCGTGACGGCGGATGGCCGCCGGGGTGCGCCCGAAGCGCCAGGGGAAGCCGGGGAATTTGTGCGTCCCGGCCTTCGGGTGGCGGATATCCACGAAGAAACCGCGGTCGTTGAGGTGGTTGTCGCAGACGATCTCCCAGTTCGCCATGACTGGAGCCGCGGGCACGCCCGCACGCTGGAGCGCTTCGGCTGCGGCGAGGTGGTCGAGCGTGCGCGACCAGGCGGCGATGGCCTCGTCGATCACGTCCTGCTTCGCGCGGCGGCCCTCCATCGAGGCAAGCGACGGATCGGCAGCGAGATCGGGGCGCCCGATGACGCCGCAGAGCGCGCGCCATTCCCTTTCGTCGCGGACGGTGAGGGTAAGCCAGCAGTCGGTGCCGGCGGAGGGGTACACGCCCTGCGGCGACCATCGGGGCGAACGGTTGCCCATCGGTTCGGGGACCCGGCCGGTAACAGTGTATTCGAGGAGCTGCTGCGCGAAGAACGGCAGCACCGCCTCCAGCAGGGCCATATCGATCCACTGGCCGCGGCCGGTGCGCCGCGCGGCGATGATGGCCGCCAGGACGGCGACAGCGCCGTGCGTGCCCGTGACGGGGTCGGCGTAGTAGCTGCCTGTGCCGAAGTACTCGCCGGGGCCGTACCCGAGGACGCTGGCGAGCCCGCTCACCGTTTCGATGTTGCTGCCATACGCGCTGTAGTTCCGCTCCGGCCCGGTGGCGCCCTACCCGGACATCGAGCACATGACGAGGCGAGGGTTCGCCTCGCGGAGGACGGGCCAGTCGAGGCCGAGGTTCCCCATCACGCGGGCGGCGTTGTTCTCGATCACAGCGTCGGCGGTGCGCACCAGGCGAAGGAACGTGTCCTTGCCCAGCGGCTTCGAGAGGTCGAGGCAGATGGCCCGCTTGTTCCGGTTCAGCTTGTTGAAGTAGCCGCTGCGGTGGTAGTGCTCGGGCCAAAGGTCGCCCCCGACGTAGATGAGGGCGCGGGTCGCGGGCTTCATCTGGAGCTCGATCTTGATGACGTCGGCGCCGAGGTCGGCGAAGTGGCGCCCGGCGATGGGTCCGGCCCAGTTGGCGGTCACCTCGATGATCCGAAGGCCTTCGAGCGGGCCGGCGGGCGGGCGTGGGGAACCGCCCGCCACGGCCGCCGGGCGGCCGGCATTGGCCCAGGCGAAATTCGAGCCCAGTACGAGGTCGGTGTGCTCGCCGGGGCGCGGCGCGCGGCCCTCCGGTTGGCACGGAGTCTCGCTAAGCTTGTAGGGCATGCCCGGGCCAATGACGGTTTGGCCGCCTACCGGAAGAGGAACGAACCACTCGCGCGCGGCGAGCTGGGGGCTCGCTACGACGTCGGCGAAGGTGTTGACCGGCGAGACGGCGATGCGCAGCTCCTGACAGGCGTGGTACACCTCGGCGCGGGTGCGGCTTGCCGCCCATTCGGCGAACGCTGCCAGCACTTCGGGGAAGCGCTGCTGCCAGACGAGCGGCTGCTGGAGCTCCTCGTCGGCGAGGAGGTCGAAGCGCTCCATGAGCACGAAGAGGTTCGGATACGGCACCAACGGGAAGAGGTAGAGGAACCCATCAGCACAGCGGACGAAGGCGCTGCCAGTGCGCCGCTGCACCTGCCCAGTGTGGGTCCAGATCGTCGTGAGCCAGGCGTGGTCGCTGAGGATGGCTTCCTGGTGGGAGAGTTCGATCCGCTGACCTTCGCCGGTGCGCTCGGCGTGCCAATACCCCGCCAGCACGGCGAAGGCGCCGTGCATGCCGGCATGGAACTCCGCCTGGTAGCCGGGGAGGGCGATCGGCTCGCGGGCGGGGTCCCCGCCGAAGTAGTGGTACCCACCGGTGGCGTATTCGGTGAGCGGCGTCGCCAGCCACTCCGCTCGGTCTCCTGTTCGGCCGTAGGGCGACAGGGACAGCACGACCGCCGACGGGCGCAGGGCCAGCGCTCGCGCCTCGAGCGCCTCGGCCGCAGGGCCTCGGCGGTCGTGCACGACCACATCGGCGTGGGCGAGAACGCGGTCGAGCCGTGGGTCGCCCTCTCGGAGCTGGACGCCGAGCTTGCCGCGATTGAGCCAGGCGAAGAAGGCGCTTTCGCCCCCGACGAAGGGCGGCTCCTGCCGGATCGGGTCACCCTCTGGCGGTTCGACCTTCACCACCTGGGCGCCGAGGTCGGCGAGGAGCCGGCCGACGTAGGGGCCGGCGACGCCCCCGGCCACTTCGGCGACGACCAACCCTTCGAGCGCTCGCTCGGTCACGGTGCCCCTCCCGGTAACAGTACGCGCACCAGCTTAGCGCTCCGGGCGGCCGGGGGTAGCGGCGATTCGCCCCGGAGCACCGGGCATGGCAGAATTCCTGCCACCGAGGGGAATGGGCGACCCTGCGACTCCCAGCGAGGAGCACCGTCCCGGGCGGCTTGCGCCGTTCCGCATTCCTTCCTTCGGGTTCTACGCGGCGAGCCGGGCAGCATGGGGCGTGGGCATGACGCTGCTCCAGGCGACGCTCGCCTGGCAGGTCTACGACCTCTCGGGTTCGGAGCTGCAGCTTGGAGTCTTAGGCCTGGTGCGCTTCCTGCCGGCGATTCCCGCAAGCCTCTTGGCCGGCGCAGCCGCCGACGCGTACGACCGGCGGCTGGTGGCGCTGGCGGCGCAGCTGAGCAGCCTGGCTTGCGCCATGGCCCTCGCAGCGGCTACTGCGGGCGGGTGGGTTAGCCTCCCCCTCGTGTACGGTCTCGTGGTGGCCCTAGGCGCCGCGAGCGCATTCGAAAGCCCGGCGACGTCAGCGCTGCTGCCCTCCATCGTTCCGCGGGAACTCTTTCCTTCGGCCGTCACGGTGGTTACTGCGATCCGGCAGCTCGGATTCGTCACGGGCCCAGCGATGGCCGGGTTCCTCATCGACGCGTTCGGGACGGAGGCGTCGTATGCGGCCTATGCCGGCGTAACGGCTCTGGCGGCGGTCTGCGTGCTGGCAATCCGTGCCCGCGGTCCGGGCGCGGCGCGGCGCGAGGTGAGCCTGCGGGCCATCGTAGAAGGGCTGCGGTTCGTGCGGCGGCAGCAGGTGGTGCTGGGCGCGATGACTCTCGACATGTTCGCCGTGATCTTCGGCGGGGCAACGGCGCTGCTGCCGGTTTATGCCACCGAGATCCTCGATGTGGGAGCGCGGGGTTACGGGCTGCTCGCGGCGTCGTTCGATGTGGGCGCCCTCGCCATGTCGCTGCTGCTGGTGGCGCTGCCGCCGGTGCGGCGGGCCGGGCGCGCGCTGCTGCTGGCCGTGGCGGCATTCGGAGCCGCCACCATCGTCTTCGGTCTGTCGCGTGAATTCTGGCTCTCGCTGGCGGCGTACTTCGCCGTGGGCGCGGCCGACCAGGTGAGCGTGGTGATGCGGCAGACGGCGGTGCAGCTTGCGACCCCCGACGAGCTGCGGGGGCGGGTGAGCTCGGTGAACATGATCTTCATCGGGGCCTCGAACCAGCTTGGGGCAGCGGAATCGGGCTTCGTGGCAGCGCTGACGAACGCGACCGTCGCGGTGGTAAGCGGCGGCGCAGCGTGTCTCGGTGTGGTAGCCCTGGTCGCCGCGCGGATGCCCGAGCTTCGGAACTACGTCATCGGGCCGGCACTTACCGCGGAAGAGCGGAAACCTTCCCCCCTTGCAACGACTGGCGGGTGACGTAGAATGCTTCGCATCCTGCGAAGCAACCGCCTTCTGGGCCGAAGGCGGTTCGTCCAGACCCGCTGAGAGGGAGGCGGCAATGAAGTTCGGCATCTTCTACGAGCACCAGTTCCCGCGCCCGTGGGAGCCGGGAGCAGAGCTGAAGCTCTTCCAAGACGCGCTCGAACAGGTGGAGCTTGCCGACAAGCTGGGCATCGACGCCGCCTGGGAGGTCGAGCACCACTTCCTCGAGGAGTACTCCCATTCCTCGGCGCCGGAGGTGTTCCTGGCCGCGGCCTCGCAGCGCACGAAGCGCATCCGGCTCGGCCACGGCATCGTGCTGATGCCGCCGAAGTACAACCACCCCGCCCGCGTCGCCGAGCGCATCGCCACGCTCGACCTCGTCTCCAACGGCCGGGTGGAGTTCGGCACCGGCGAATCGGCGTCGCGCATGGAGCTCGAAGGGTTCGGCATCGACCCCAACGAGCGGCGCGCCATGTGGCTGGAGGCCACTGAGCAGGTGGCCAACATGCTGGCCATGGACCCGTACCCCGGCTACCAGGGGAAGTACTTCTCGATGCCCGTGCGGAACATCGTCCCCAAGCCGGTGCAGCGGCCCCACCCGCCCATGTGGGTCGCCTGCTCGAACCGGCAGACGATTCACCTGGCAGCGCAGCTCGGCCTCGGGGCGCTCACCTTCGCCTTCGTGAACCCGGAGGAAGCGCGCCACTGGGTGACCGACTACTACGAGACGCTGAAGCGGGAATGCGTCCCCATCGGGCACGTGGTGAACCCGAACATCGCCATGGTCACGAGCTTCTCCGTCCACCGCGACCGTGACGAGGCGATCCGGCGGGGCCTCGACGGCTTCCGCTTCTTCCAATTCGCCCTGGGCCACCACTACGCCTTCGGACAGCACAAGCCCGGACGCACGAACATCTGGGCAATGTACGAACGGGTGAAGGAGCTCGTCCCGCCCGAGATGCGCGGGGGCGAGGGCGGGATCGGCACGCCCGAGGACCTGCGCCAGCACCTGCGCGCCTTCGCCGACGTGGGCGTCGACCAGGTGATCTTCATCCAGCAAGCGGGGAAGAACCGCCACGAGCACATCTGCGAGGCGCTGGAGCTCTTCGCCGCCGAGGTGATGCCCGAATTCAAGGATCGGGAGGAGGAGCGGGAGCGGCGGAAGATGGAGGAGCTGGCCCCGTACATCGAACAGGCCTTCGCCCGGAAGCAGAAGCTCCGCGAGCTGACGGACGACGAAATCCCGGTCTTCCCCGCGTACGGCTTCTCCATTGCCGAAGTCGACCCGCGGACGCTCGACGAGGCGGCGCGCCAGCGCTGGGAGAACATGCGTCGCTTCCGTGCGGCCCTCGAGCAGGTCCGCACCCAGACCGCTTGAGGGGCCGCCATGCACGTTCCCATCGACGGATGGTGCGACCCCGCCTTCGCGCCCGTGCGCGAGGTCTTCGAAGAGAACTTCCGCACGCAGGGCGAGGTCGGCGCGGCGGTGTGCGTCGTCATCGAGAACCGGGTGGTGGTGGACCTCTGGGGAGGCTGGATGGACGCGGAGCGGACGCGCCCCTGGGGTCCGGACACCATCGTCAACACCTACTCGACGACGAAGGGCATGGTGGCGACGCTCTTCCATCGGATCGCCGAAGGCGGCCTCGTGGACCTGGACGCGCCGGTCGCGCGGTACTGGCCCGAGTTCGCCGCCGGAGGCAAGGAGCGGCTGCCGGTGCGGTACCTGCTCAGCCACCAGGCCGGCTTGGCAGCGATTTCGAAGCCGCTGCCGCCGGGCTCGGTGGTGGAGTGGGAGACGATGACCTCCGCCCTGGCGGAGCAAGAGCCCTGGTGGGAGCCGGGCACGGCCCACGGCTACCACGCCCTCACCTTCGGATTCCTCGTGGGCGAGGTGCTGCGGCGGGCGACGGGGAAATCGGTGGGCCAGCTCTGGCGGGAGGAGATCGCCGGACCCCTGGGGCTGGAGTTCTTCATCGGCTTCGGCCCGGAACTCGACGAGCGGACGGCCACCCTCCTCCCGGCGCCGCCCCCCGCGCCGGGGCAGCCCGACATCCGGGCAGTGTGGCAGCAGCAGCCGGACTCACTCGCAGCCCGCGCGTTCAACAACCCGCCGCCTGGGGCCGGCGTGCACGTCAACTCCCGCGCGTGGCGGGCCGCGGAAATCCCGGCCGGGAACGGCCATGGGAGCGCCCGCGCGGTGGCACGGCTCTACGGCGCGCTCGCGGCCGGCGGCGAGGCCGACGGCGTTCGCGTGCTGGCTCCGGAGACGATCGAACGGGCGCGACGGGAGCAGGCTGCAGGCGCCGACCAGGTGCTGCCGCTCCTGAAGACGCGGTACGCGCTCGGCTACTGGCTGGCCCATCCGGAGATGCCCGTGTGGCCGACGCCGAACTGTTTCGGACACCCGGGCATGGGCGGCTCCTGCGGCTTCGCCGACCCGGACGCGAAGCTCGGTTTCGGCTACGTGATGAACCAGATGAAGATGGGAATCGCCGTCGGAGGCACGGGCCAGCGGCTCATCGAGGCCGTGTACCGCTGCCTCGGCCGGTGAGCTGGAGCCTTCGGCCGGATTCGAACCGGCGACCTACGCTTTACGAAAGCGCCGCTCTACCGCTGAGCTACGAAGGCTCCCGCAGGGCAGTGTACACGACGCCACCGCCTGGGTGCACGGTCACCGAGCGGCCCTCCACGCGCGAACACGCTCCACGGCGATGACGATGAGGGGCCGCTCCTCCAGCGCCATCGAGCGGTACTGCGGATATTTCTCGCGAAGCGCCGCGATGGCTGCAGGACGCTCGAGCCCGCGGGACAGCACCTCGGCTGTCCCATCCACCCTGACCCATGCGAGCGAGCGCCAGTCTTCGTCCCAGCGATCGACAAGGAGGCAGACCCGCGGATCATGGGCGATATTGCGCAGGCGGCCGAGGGGGCGGCCGGACTTCGGCTTCTCGTCGATGGGAGTGACCACCGCACCTTCGCTAAGCGCGAAGCACACGGGAACCGCCTGGGGTCGTCCTTGGGGCGAAAGGGTGGCCAGAACCCCCCGCCGGGCCCACGCAAGAAGCTCCTGCACCCACGGCTCCATGCCGAGATGGTACCCCTCGCCGGCCGCCGGTAGAGTGAAGGGCGATGCCGGAGACGGTGCTTGCTGCGGACGTCGGTGCGACACGCATGCGCGCCGCTGCCGTGACAGCGGACGGAGCCGTCACGGCTCGAGCCGAACGGCGCACTCCGGATGGTTCCGACCCCGGAGCAGTCATCGCCGCCCTCCTCGAGCTGCTCCGCGAGGTGAACGAAGCGACGACCGGCGCCCTGGCCGTTTGCGCCGCCGCTGCCGGCCTCGTCGCCGGCGACGAAGGGAGGGTCGTGGTCGCACCGAACATCCCCGGGTTCCGCGACGTCGCGCTGGCCGCGGCGCTCTCCGATGCCTTGGGCCTCCCTGCGTTCGTCGAGAACGATGCGTCGGCGGCGGCGCTCGGCGAATACCGCTTCGGCGCCGGACGCGGCGTCCGGCACCTGCTCCATGCCACGCTCGGGACCGGGATCGGGGGCGGTATCGTCATCGACGGCCGCCTCTACCGGGGCGCGAAGGGGTTCGCTGGCGAAATCGGACACATCATCGTCGACCCCTCGGGGCCGCGCTGCGGCTGCGGGGCACGGGGGTGCCTCGAGGCGTTGGCCAGCGGGACGGCCTTCGCCCAGCGCGCTCGCCGGCTGGTGGAGAGCGGAAAGGCCCCGATCCTGGCCGAGATGACCGAGGGTCGCGACCCCACCGGCGAGGACCTCCTCGCAGCGGCCCGCGCCGGCGACCTCGCCGCCGAGGCCGAAATCCGGAACGGCGGGCACCTCCTCGGGCTCGGGCTCGCCTCCCTCTTGAACGTCCTCAACCCCGACGTCCTCACCCTGTCCGGAGGGCTGCTGGCCATGGGCGATCTCCTCCTGGAGCCGATGCGCCGGGCGATGCGCGCCCTCCCCTACGGCCCGGCGGCGGGCACCGCCATTCGCCTGACTCAACTCGGAGACGACGCGGGGCTCCTGGGAGCGGCGGCTGTGGCCTTCGAACGCTTGGAGCGCTGACCGCGTCACTCCCGGATAGGTGCATCGGCCGCCGACGTCTCGTAGCTAGCCCGGGCGAAGGCCACAGCGGTGACCTGAGCCGCTCCCGCATCGAGCAGCACGGCAGCGCACTCGGCTGCCGTCGCGCCGGACGTGACGACGTCGTCGACGAGGGCGATGCGCAGGCCGGCAAGCGGCGGACCTTCGTAGACGAACGCCCCGGCGAGATTGCGGCGGCGCTCCGCCGCCGACAAGCCCACCTGGGAACGCGTCTTGCGGACGCGGCGCAGCCGGCCGGGCGCCGCCGGAATGGGCAGCCTGCGCGCGAGTTCCGCGGCCTGATCGAAACCGCGCCAGCGCTCGCGCGAAGGATGGATGGGAACGGGCACGGCGGCGTCGTAGGCCGAGAGGTCGAGCCGCTCGGCCATGGCCGCTGCCATCGGCTCGGCGAGGGCGCGTGTAAAGCCGTACTTCAGCTGGTGGACAGCCCGGCGGGCGACGCCGGTGAATTCGAACGCGGCGCGCACGCCGGCGAGATTGCGCAACGTGAGACATCGGGGGCAGAAGCCATCGCCGGCCCAGGCAGCGTCGCAATGGGAGCACCGAGCTTGGGGCCGCTCGGCATCGGCCCGGGCGAGGCAACGAGGGCAGAGGAATTCGCCCCAGCGGCCGCAGCCGACGCACTGCGGCGGGTAGAGGGCATCGACGGCGAACCGCAAGAGCCGGCGCACGGCGGATACCGCCATCGCGGCGCGATCCTGCCCCCTTCGGTGGTACAGGGCAAGCGGGCCGCCGCCCGCAGGCTAGAATGAAGCCGTGGGGCAGGTGACCGTCCTCCTCTTCGCGGGGGTGGCCGAGCGCGTCGGGGCGCGGCGGCTGGTCGTCGAGGTGGCCCCGGGCGACCGAGTGCGCGATGTTCGCGATCGCCTCACCGCGGCGCATCCGGAACTCGAGCCGTTCCTGCCGACGCTCCGCTACGCCGTCGACGAGGAGTACGCCGACGAGGAGACGCCGGTGCCTGCCGGCGCGACCCTCGCCCTCATCCCGCCTGTCTCGGGGGGCTGACCATGCTCATCCGCGTGACCGACTCACCGCTCGACCCATCGGAGGCTATCGCTGCGGTGGCGAGCCCCGCCGCGGGCGCCATCGACGTCTTTCTCGGCGTGGTCCGGAACGAGAATCTCGGGCGTGCCGTCGACCACCTGGTGTACGATGCTTACCTCAGCATGGCCGAACGCGAGATGGAGGCAATCGCCCGGGAAGCGTGCGCCCGGTTCGGCGTCATCGACTGCGCGATCCTCCACCGCACCGGCCGGCTGGGCATCGGTGAGACGAGCCTTGTAGCGGCCGTCTCGAGCGGACACCGCGCCGAAGCCTTCGCCGCCTGCCGCTGGATCGTCGACGAACTGAAGCGGCGGGTGCCCATCTGGAAGAAGGAGGTTTGGAGCGACGGTGAGGAGTGGATCGAAGGCCCCGAGGCGCTGGAGCGGCCGGCGCCCGCACCGTCGCCCTAGGCCCCGACCCAGCCGGAGGCTCCCCTCATGAGCCAGCACCCTCACCTTTTCAGCCGGTACTGCATGCACTGCGGCCAGCGGTTGGTCTCGGCCGTGCCCGAAGGCGACACACGCCGGCGGCTGGTCTGCTTCGACTGCGGGTTCATCCACTACATCAACCCCCGCCCGGTCGCGGCGGTCATCCCTGTGAGCGAGCGGGGCGAAGTGCTCCTCCTCCGGCGGGACATCGAACCGCGCCGCGGCACGTGGGTGTTCCCCGGCGGCTTCATGGACCTGGGCGAAACCGCCGAAGAGGCCGCCCGGCGGGAAACCCGGGAGGAGGCCCACCTCGAGGTCGGCGAGCTCGAGCTGCTGGGCGTCTACACCCGGACGGCGCCGGGGATCGTGCTCATCGTCTACGAAGCGCGGGCTATCGGAACGCCCTCAGCCGGCCACGAAACGGCCGAGGTCGCCTGGTTCGCCCCGGAGGCGATCCCCTGGGAGGCGCTGGCCTTCGATTCGACGGTGGCTGCCCTTCGGGACTGGGCACGGAAGCACGGTCACCCGGTCCCCGAGGAGCTGCCGGCGCCTGCCGACCTCTAGCGCCGCGGCCTTCGCGCCGGCGGTGGCGCCGCCGCGCGGCCGAGCCGGTAATGCGGCGCCAGGATGACCACCGCTGTCCCTGCGTGCGGGTCGAAGATGCGGGCCGCGATGCGCGGATGCGTCGCCTGGAGGGCTTCGAAGCTCTGGTCGGTGGTGACGACCGTCGGCAGCGCTGCCACCGTGCGGTAGTTGACGAGCTGGTACAGCTTCTCCTGCGCCCAAGGCGAGGAGACGTGCGCGCCGAGGTCGTCGAGCACGAGGAGGCCGGCAGAGCGGACCTGTTCGAACAGCTCGTCGTAGGCAGACTCGTTCCCCGGCGCGAAGGAGCTGCGCAGGTGATCGAGCAGGTCGGGAACGACCGCGAAGAAGACGTCGCCCCCACGGTCGAGGACGCGGTTGGCGATTGCAGCGGCGAGGTGCGTCTTGCCGCAGCCGTTCGTGCCCTGCAGGACAAACCATCCCTGCGGAGCGTCGGCGTAGGCCAGGGCGGCGCGGAAAGCAGCCTCGACCGTTTCCCGCTCCTCGGGCCGGAGGCCGCCGGGGCGGGCATCGAACGTGCGGAACTGCATCGTACGCAGGCGCTCGAGCGTCATGCCCCCGACCTGCCGGTAGGCCGCGGCCCGGGCGCCGAGCCGGAGGACGCGGGAAAGCTGCGGGTTCGAAAGGCGCGTCGCCAGCCGTTGCTCGAGCGCCTCGAGCTCGGAGCCCGAAGTGAAGACGGTCGGACGTTCGGCGAGGTAGCGGGCGTTCACGAGTTGGAAGAGTTTCTCGCAGGCCCAGGGGGTGCCGGCGGCCGCATCGATGTCGTCGAGGACGAGCAGCGGCGCGTTGCGGAGCTGCTCGAAGAGGTCGGTGTACCCCAGCTCTCCCTCCTCGGCGCCGTAGCTGGCGCGGAGGTGGTCGAGGAGGTCAGGGACGACCATGAAGAGGGCCAGATGGCCGAGGCGGATGCGTTCGTTGACGATGGCGGCCGCGAGGTGGGTTTTGCCGCTGCCGCTCGGCCCGACGAAGACGAGCCAGCCTGAGGGCTTGGAGGCGTAGGCGCGGGCCGCTTCCCACGCGGCCCGGAATGCTGGGTCGTCGCCGGTGGGGCCGCCGGGAAGCATCGTTTCGAAGCGGAAGCGGACGAGCGAGCCGAGGTTCGACAGTCGCTCGAGGCGGGCGCGCCGGGCGGCCTCGCTTTCGCGGAGGACACACGCGCAGGGCTCGGCCTTACCGAAGCGGGGGTCACCCAGGGGGAGGCGGCGCGTCACGAACCCGCTGCCGCGGCAAGCCGGACAGGCCGGGTCGCCAGGGCCCTCCTCCGGAAGGGGCTCAACGGAGGTGTCCGGGGGCAGCGCCCCCGAGATAGCGGCGGCGGCGTGCTTCGAAAGAATCTCCCGCAGCTGCTTCATGGGCTCGTCCCTCCTCGGCCCACCGCTCGAGGATGCGTTCGATGTACCGCCAGTTGCGGACGTTCCGCAGGGCGGCCTCGCGGAAGGCGCCTTCGATCCAAGCTTGGGGGTACCGCTCCGCAGCTTCGAGCAATCGCTCGCCGACGATGGGGGTGATGGTGCCGATGTGTTCTTCGTAGAGCCGGAAGATGTCGGGCCGCGGCGCGGCAGCCCCCGGAACAGCCGCTAACGTCACGCCGGCGCGGGCGAGGGCGCGGCGGTTCTGGGGCGTGTTCACGCCGTAGCAGAGCTCGCGACCAGCATCGGTTTCGAGTTCGGCTGCGACAAGAATGCCCAGCTCGATGCACTCGTTGAGACCTTCGGTCAGACGTTCGGCCGAGCCTGCCAAGCGCGCGAAGGAGGCGCGCACGGCTTTATAGGAGGCGAGCTCCCTCACGGGGACGAAGGCCGGCGCACCGCGGCGCTCCTGAGCGAAGCGCGCCACCCAGAGGAAGGCGAGGAGCGCCGCCGGGCTGCGGAGCTTGGGAAGGACAGCCGTGAAGAAGATGTTCGGGATGGCCGTAGCCCGTGCAACGGCGGGAAAGCCGGCGAAGCGCTCGCTCAAGCCGACTCCTCCTCCACGAGGGCGACGTCCTCGAACTTGGCGAACCGCTCCTTGAAGCGGAGCTCGATGGTGCCGATGGGGCCGTTCCGGTGCTTGGCGACGATGACCTGGGCGATGCCCTTCGGATAGGCCGATTCGGGCAAGTCGGGGTGCTGCATGGCCCACTGTTCGGGCGTGACGTAGAGCTCCTCACGGTTGAGGAAGATGACGATGTCGGCGTCCTGCTCGATGGAGCCGGAATCGCGCAGGTCGGAGAGCATGGGAATGCGCGGATGCCGGCTCTCGATAGCGCGCGAGAGCTGGGCCAGGGCGATGACAGGAACGTCGAGCTCGCGGGCGAGGCTCTTCAGGGTGCGGGAGATATAGCTGATTTCCTGCACGCGGTTCTCGCGCGAACGGTAGATGCCGTCCGCCTGGAGGAGCTGGAGATAGTCGATGATGATGAGGTCGAGCCCGTGCTCGCCGGCAAGGCGGCGCGCCTTCGAACGGAGCTCGGCCACGGAGAGCACCGGGGAGTCGTCGAACCAGATGTTCGCCTCGGCGAGGACGCCGGTGGCCCGGATGATGCGACGCTCCTCCAGCTCGGTCTGCTGGCCGAGGCGCAGGCGCGTGCTGTCGACGTTCGATTCGGCGGAGAGCAGCCGGATGGCGAGCTGCTCGGCCGACATCTCGAGGGAGAAGAAGGCGACGTTGGCGCGCTCGTTCACGGCGGCGTTGCGGGCGATGCCGAGCGCGAAGCTCGACTTGCCGACGCTCGGGCGGGCGCCGACGACGATGAGGTCCGAGCGCTTCAACCCGCCCAGCAGCACGTCGAGGTCGCGGAAGCCGGTGCGAATGGCGTCGAGGCGGCGGCGTTCGGCCGCTTCGGCATCCTCTTCGAGGTAGGCCTGGAGCACCTCGCGGATGTGGACGAAGTCGCGGAACGATTCGCCGGTGCGCAATCGGCCGATGAGCTCCTCGCTGCGGCGGAACACGGTATCGAGGTCGGGCGGCGCCTCGTACGCCATCTGCATGATGGCCGCGGCGGCGTTGATGAGCCCTCGGTAGGTGGCGTCGCGCTTCACGATGTGGGCGAAGTGCTCAACGCCGGCGGCGGTGGGGAGCCGCTGCACGAGTTCCGAGAGGTACAGATACCCGCCCGCCTCCTCGAGGCGGCCCTTCCGGGCGAGCTCATGGGCGACCGTGACCTGGTTGATGCCCTCGTCGCGAGCCCAGAGGTCGAGGCACGCCTCGTAGATCCAGCCGTTCGACTCCCGGAAGAAGTCCGAAGGCTTCAGAGACGAGGCAACACGGTAGATGGCCTCGGGGTCGACGAGGAGAGCAGCCAGGACCGCCTCCTCCGCCTCGAGGTCGTGCGGGGGCAGCCGCTCGAAGAGGGGCGCGGCCCGGAGGGAGTCGGGGGACCGGCGAGCGCTGCGCGGGTCGATGCCAACTCCCTCCCTTCTTGCGGGCTAGTCGTCATCGGACGCGCTGTCCGAGGCGCCACTGCCGCCTCGGCCTCGCGCGGCCCGAGCCGCGTATTCCGCTTCGGCTTGGCGCTTCTCGGCCTCGAGGCGGGCAGCCTCCTCCTGCGCCTTGAGGCGCTCGACGATGGCCTTGGAAGCCTCGTCGGGCACCACCTCGACGTGGACGACGGCGGAGACGTTGCGGGTGAGCTTGATGGTGACGTCGCGTCGGCCGAGCTCGCGGATGGGCTCGGGAAGGAGGATGTGGTGCGGGTCGACCTCGGCGCCGACCTTGGCGGCGATCGCCTGGGCGATGTCGCGGTTGGTGACGGAGCCGAAGAGGCGGCCCGTCTCGCCGACGCGCGCCTCGATGGCGAGCTCCAGGCCACCGAGCCGCTCGGCGAGCGGCCGCGCCTCGGCATCCAGCTTCGCCTGCCGGCGGGCCTCGCGTTCGGCCAGCAGCTGGGCGTAACGGAGGTTCTCCTTCGTGGCGGGCGCGGCCAGACCGCGGGGGATGAGGTAGTTGCGGGCAAACCCGTTCTTCACCTCTTTCACTTCGCCCACGAGGGCCGTGCCTTCGACGTCCTGAAGGAAGACGACTTTCATCGTTCGACCTCGGCCAGGGGGTGATGGTGCCACCGCCAGGGCCGTCCTGGCTGGCAAGGTAGTGCCCCCATCGTAGAGCCTCAACGCGTTATCGTCGCCTTCCCGGCAGCACGGGCGAATCTTTGCGCTCGCCGCCTTTATGACATCCTAGAACATGCGTTCGAAGGGTGTCAAGCGGACCGGCGGCCATAATGGACGGCGATGGGGATTCCGCGCCCGGCGCTCGTGATCTTCCACGGCGGGCTTGGCACCGGCGAGGCCGAGCGGCTGATGGCCGAGGCGCGGGCGGCGGCGGCGCGGAACACGGCCCGCACGGCGCTCGCCGCCGGGTTCGAAGCCGTGATCGTCGCCACCGACGAGCCGGACGCCTTTCCGGACGACCTCCCCAACGTGTACGTGGACCCGGACAGCCGCCGCCCGGGCCCGTTCGACTTCGCAGGGCGGCTGAAGGAGATCGTCTCACGGTACGGGCTGGAGAAGCCGGCGGTGATGGGTTCTGGTTCGGTGCCGCTCCTCGGGGTCGAAGAGTTCCAGCTCATCGCGGAGCAGCTCGAGCAGCGTGACCGCCGCTTCGTCACGAACAACTTCTTCAGCGCCGACCTGACGGCGTGGACACCCGGAGAGGCGATATTCGAGGTCGGGGATTTCGCGCGGGACAACGCCTTGCCCCGCCGGCTGCGCGACGACGCAGGGCTCGCGCCGGTGGTGCTCCCGCGCACCACGGCCACGCAGTTCGACCTGGACACGCCGACCGACCTGGCCATCCTCGCCCTCGACGAGACGGCGCCGCCGGAGCTGGCGCGGGCGGCGGCACCGCTCGCAGGACGGTGCGAACCGCTGCGGGAGCTGATGCGCCTCCTCTGCGACCGGACTGCGGAGATCGTGGTCGCGGGGCGAGTCGGAAGCCAGGCGTGGCAGTACCTCGAGCGGGAGACGGCGTGCCGCGTGCGGCTGTTCAGCGAGGAGCGCGGGCTGGCGGCCGCTGGACCGGGCCACCGGGCAAGATCGCTGCTGGGCTACCTGGTGGAGGAGGTCGGGGTGCGGCGCTTCTTCGCCCTGATGGCCACGCTGGGAGATGCGTTCGTCTGCGATACCCGCGTGCTGGAGGCGCATCTCGGTTTGCAGCCGACGCGGGAGGACCGGTTCCAGAGCGACCTCTTCGCCTGGGACCGAATCGAGGACCCGTGGCTGCGGGAGTTCACCCGGGCGGCAGCCGAGGCGGCCTTCCCAGTGGTCCTCGGTGGGCACTCGCTGGTTTCGGGAGGGATCATGGCCCTCAACGACATCGCCTGGCGGGAACACGACCGCCGGCTCGGGCTCGCCTAGCCCGTGGGGGGAGCAGACTCGCCAGCAGCCACGACGGGAAACCGGAGCACCACGGTGGTACCGCGGCCAGGAGCGCTGACGAGGTCGACGGTTCCTCCTGCTTGCTCGACGACCCCGCGCACAGCAGTTAAGCCCAGGCCCGTGCCCTTGCCGGCTGCTCGGCTTGTTCGGCGGCCGCTAGCCGCGCACCGAGCCGCTCCACCTGGGTGACGTCGGTGCCGTACGCGTACAGCAGCGGCTCCTTCGGGTGAGCGAAGAAGCTCCACCGGATGACGTATCCGCCGATGCGGGATTCGGCGGAAAAGGCGCGGCCTGCCTCGCTCCCGGCGGCCGCGGCCAACGCAGGAGCGTCGGCAGGGAACAGTGCCGAGAGGTCCGGCAGACCGACAGCGTTAGCGAGGCTGCGGGCAGCGGTGTTGGCAAACACGACGCGGCCCTCGTGAAGGAGCAGAATCGGGTGGGGACTGAACTCGGGGAAGCCGGCGAGCCGCCGAAGCTCGCGATTGGCGCGCTCGAGCTCCGAACTCGCGGCTTCCAACGCGCGGAACGAGCGGCGCATGAGGCCGTACAGGAGGAGCGCCGTCACGGCCACGTAGCCGGAGCCCTTCCCCAGCTCCACGGCCTCTCGGACGCCGCCCCGGAAGAGGGCATCGAACAGCGCGTCAGAGCCGAAGATCCAGGCGAGCCCCAGCAGCGCGTAGGCGATGGCGATGGTGCCTGCACCCCACCGCAGCCGCAGCAGCCGATGAAACCTGCCCTCGCGGCGCACTCTCGCCTCCGCCTTGATTCTCGGCAACACCCTCCCGTCTCACGATGGCCCGTGGAAAACGTGGCCGCATGACCCGATCGGGCCCCGCGGCTTGCCCCATTGGGACCGTCCGCGCGGCTATTCGGCGGGGACGAGTGCCGGCAAGGGCCGGCGGCGCTCCGCAGCGGCGAGATTCGCCGCCGAGCTGATGAGCGCGACGTGCGTGAAGGCTTGGGGAAAATTCCCGAGGTGTGCGCCTGTCTCGGGATCCACCATCTCGGCGTAGAGGCCGACATCGTTGGCAAGGGAGAGGAGGTACTCGAAGCGCTCCCGGGCCTCCGCCAACCGCCCCATCATCACGAGGCAATCGACGAGCCAGAAGTTCACGAGCAGGAAGGCGCCCTCGTCTCCCGAAAGGCCGTCTTCGAACGTCGGCGACGTCCGCCGAATGAGGCGGCCGCCCGGCCCGACGGCGAGTTCTGCGGCGATGCGCTCGATGGTGGCGGCCATGCGGGGGTCGTCGGCCGGGAGAAACCCCCGCAGCGGTAAGGCGAGGAGCGATGCATCGAGGTCCGAATACCCGAACGCTTGGGTGAAGGTGCCGCGCGCCGGATCGAAGCCCTGCTCCAGCACCGTTCGGCGGATCTCGTTGGCGGCCGCCTCCCACCGCTCGAGGTCGCAGGGCAGTCCGTAGGCCCGGGCCAGCCGAATCCCGCGGTCGAGGGCGACCCAGCAGAGCACCTTCGAGTACACGAAGTGGCGCGGCGCAGCCCGGATCTCCCACAGGCCGTAGTCGGGCGTCCGCCACGCCTCGCAGATGTAGTCGACAGAAGCGCGAAGGAGGGGCCAGAGGTCGGGTGCGATGCTGCAACCGCAGCGATGCTCGTAGTAGGCGACATCGAGCAGCTCGCCGTAGATGTCGAGCTGCCGCTGGCGCTGGGCGGCGTTCCCCACCCGGACGGGGCGGGAACCGCGATACCCCTCGAGATGGGGCAGCTCGAATTCGACGTTCTCCTGTTCGCCGCCGATGCCGTAGAGGACGCGAAGCGATTGCGGCTGGCCGCGGGTCATATCGAAGACCCACGAGAGGAACGTCTCGGCTTCGGCGTGGTAGCCGAGAACGTTGAAGGCGTAGAGGGTGAAGGTGGCGTCGCGAATCCAGCAGTAGCGGTAGTCCCAGTTGCGGACGCCTCCTATCTCTTCGGGAAGGGACGTCGTCGGCGCGGCGACGATCGCCCCCGTCGGCGCGTAATCGAGCAGGCGGAGCACGAGTGCCGACCGGCGAACGGCCTCGGCGTACGGTCCCTCGTACGTGCAGCGGGCAATCCAATCCCGCCAGTACGCCTCGGTAGCACGAAGCGCGCGGTGGGCCTCCTCTTCGACGAAGCTCCGCCAGACGAGCGGAGCGGGCCGGCGGTAGGCCGCAACGAAGGTGGCCGTGTCGCCCGCGGCGATGCGAAGGTTCGCCGTCGCGGCAAAACCGTCGACGCGGAGCGGCACCGCCGTGTGCAGCGTGAGGGATTCATCGAAGTGGCTCGCCCGGACCCCGTTCCGTTCGTGCACGCTCCACGTCGGCAGGGAGCGGGCGTAATCGAACCGGGGCTCGAAGACGAGCTCGAACGGAACCACGCCCCGGATGCCGCGCAGAATGCGGACGATGGCGCTCTCGCCGAGCCGCTCGAAATCCGCGGCTTGCGTCGGCATAAAATCGGTGAGCACGGCCTCGCCGTCGGGCGTCCGGAAGGTCGTCTCGAGGATATTCGTGTCGGGAAGGTAGCGCCGTTCGGAATGGAACGGCACCGAGGGCCGGATGCTCCAGCAGCCGCCCTTCTTGGAATCGAGGATGCGGGCAAAAACCGAAGGCGAATCCATTCGCGGAAAGCATGCCCAGTCGATGGAGCCCCGCTTCGAGACGAGCGCGCAGGTGACGCGATCGCCGATGAGGGCGTAGTCTTCGATGGGCTCGTACCCGCTGGCGGACGGGGAGGGACGCCGGGGCTCGAGCGGGAAGACACGCCGGAGCCAGGCGCTCGGATGGAGCGCCGGAAAGTGCCGGCGGCCGTCGGCCCGGTGCTTTGTCATGATTCGATCCTACACCGGCGCGGCCAGGCGCCCTCACCAGCGGAGGACGCCGGCCGCG
>DAOUCS010000013.1:0-10638 GCA_034431815.1 Dehalococcoidia bacterium | reverse complement strand
ACCTCCCGGGCGAAGAGGCGGAGGCTCGCCAGCACCTCCTCCTGGGGAATGGTTTCGACGGCGTTCAGGAGGAAGTTGATGCGGTCCACGCCGACGCTCTCGCCAAGGGATGGGGCTTCCCGGTTATCCCGGGCGACGTGCGCATGCGCCGCTACTATGACCGGATGGTCGGCCGGGTCGAGGCTGGCGGGCGGACCGTCCTTGAAGCCCAACTCGTGGACCCCGAGGCCATTTCAGGGGCCGACATCCAGTACATCGCGAACCTGAACCTCGCCCGCGTGGAGCGGAACGGTACTGTCCAGCTCCGTCTCGTGCAGTTCGACCCCGAATACGTCTTCCACAGGGCCGAGCGGGGACGCCCCGAGCTGGGGGCTTTCGATGCCGCAGCCTGGAACGTGCCCGGTGCCGTGCCCGATTGGCCGATCAGCGCCTCGTACGCGCTCTGCGACATCGAGCTGCCGCGGATCCGGTACCTCGTCGACCCGGCGAAGCCCCCGCTGCAAGCAGTCGAGCGGCTCGTGCACGCCTAGCGTCGGCGATCCCTGGCGGGAACGAACGCCCGCGGCTGGCGTCCGCGGGCGTCGCTTCCTTTGGCCGGTGAGCGGTATCGCCCTATACCCGGTGGCACCACACCCAGTGTTCGCGGTCGGCGGTGCCCACGTTCCGCCATTCGGGCCGGCGGACCCGGCATTCGTCGATGGCAATGGGGCAGCGCGTGTGGAACACGCAGCCCGGCGGTGGCCGGAGCGGGCTCGGAACATCGCCGACGAGGATGATGCGCTCCCGCCGGCGTTCGACTTCCGGGTCGGGGATGGGCACGGCGGAGAGGAGCGCCCGCGTATACGGGTGGAGCGGGTTCTCGAAGATCGTGTCGCGGTCGGTGAGCTCCATGATGTGGCCGAGGTACATCACCGCCACGCGATCGCTGATGTGACGCACGACCGAGAGGTCGTGGGCGATGAAGAGGTAGGTCAGCCCGAAACGGTCCTGCAAGTCCTCGAGCAGGTTTATGATCTGTGCCTGGATGGAGACGTCGAGGGCCGAAACGGGCTCGTCGCAGACGATGAAGTCGGGGGAGACCGCGAGGGCGCGGGCGATGCCGATGCGCTGGCGCTGGCCCCCGGAGAACTCGTGGGGGAAGCGGTTCGCAAAGTACGGGTTGAGCCCGACGATCTGCAGGAGCTCCTGAACCCGCTCCCGCTTCTCCTTTCCTCGGGCGAGCTTATGAATGGTAAGAGGCTCACCGATGATGCTGCCCACGGACATACGCGGGTTGAGGCTCGCGTAGGGGTCCTGGAAGATCATCTGCATCTTCCGGCGGAAGCGGCGGAGCTCGCGGCCCTTCAGCTTCGTCAGGTCCTGTCCTTCGAAGAGCACCTGTCCAGCTGTCGGCCGGATGAGCTGGAGGATCGCCTTGCCGGTGGTGCTCTTGCCGCATCCCGACTCGCCGACGAGTCCGAGCGTCTCGCGGCGGCGCACGGTGAAGGAGATTCCGTCGACGGCGCGGACGTCCGCCACCTTGCGCTGGAAGATGATCCCGGCGGTCACCGGGAAGTACACCTTCAGGTCGCGGACTTCGAGGAGGACGTCGCCCTTCTGGGCGTTCGCGGCAGCGGTCGCGGTGCTAGCTTGCTGCGACAACGGTAGCCTCCTTCCTCACCCGGTCGGACTCCCAGCAGGCGGCCCAGTGGTTCTCGCCCACGAGCACGAACGGAGGGTACTCCTCGCGGCAGCGGTCCTTCCGGTAGGAGCAGCGGGGGTAGAACGCGCAGCCTGGCGGCAGGTGGGCGAGGTCGGGCGGCAGACCTTCGATGGGCTGCAGCTTCTCCTTCCGCTTCTGGTCCAGCCGCGGGACCGAATTGAGGAGCCCCACCGTATACGGGTGCTTGGGGTTCTTGTACAGCTCCGTGGCCGCCGCGCTCTCGATGACCTTCCCCGCGTACATCACGTTCACGCGGTCGGCGTAGCGGGCCACGACGCCGAGGTTATGGGTGATGATGATGACGGCCGTCCCGAATTCGCGCGTGAGGCGGGCCATGATCTCGAGGATTTGGGCCTGAATGGTCACGTCAAGCGCGGTCGTGGGCTCGTCCGCGAGGAGGAGCTTCGGATTGCAGCTCATGGCCATGGCGATCATCACGCGCTGGCGCATGCCGCCCGAGAACTGGTGCGGGTAGTCGTCGAGCCGAGCCCGCGCTTCCGGAATCCCGACCATCTCCAAGAGTTCCGCGGCACGGTCGCGTGCGGCCTTCCCCTTCAGCCCCAGGTGGAGCTCGATGGCCTCCGTCATCTGCCGGCCGATGGTGAGTACCGGATTGAGGGAGGTCATCGGCTCCTGGAAGACCATCGCAATCTTCCCGCCGCGGATGCGCCGGAGTTCGTCCTCGTCGAGCTTCAAGATGTCCCGGCCCTCGAAGAGAATCTGGCCGGAGACGATCTTCCCGGGCGGCTGGGGGATCAACCGGAGGATGGAGAGCGCCGAGACGCTCTTCCCGCACCCCGACTCGCCGACGAGGCCGAGGGTCTCGCCCTCCTCGACGGTGTAGGTGGTGCCGTCGACAGCCTTGACCGTGCCCTCCTGCGTGTAGAAGTAGGTGCGCAGGTCGCGGACTTCCAGTAGGGCCATTCCTCCTCCTTCCGGACTCCCCCTGAGTCGTTCGGGGTGCGCGTTCGGTCGAGCCTGGGGGATTATGGCCGATCGGGCGTTCGAGGAAAAGGGGTTCGTTCGATGGAGCCTATCGAACGAACCCGTCGGTGGGGCGGCGTTCCGGCATCCCGGCGTTCCTCCGTCACTCGCTGACCGGGAAGGGCAGCTCGAACTCCGCCTCCGAGACGTTGCGTGAGACGCTCGTCGCCTCGGCGTAGCCGTCGCTGGTTCGCCAGAAGAGCGGCACCACCCCGTAATCGGCAAAACAGAGTTCGTACTCGGAGCGGTCCGCCTTCGAGACGGCGATGAAACAGGTCGCCTGCTCGCTCCCGGCCTCGCGGCGGGCGAAGAACGTCTCGTACTCCTCGGGTTGGAACCGCAGCGTGCTAAAGGTTACCTCGTTCGAGCCGAACATGCCTGTTCCGACAAGGGCTAACGCGCCCAATCCGTGTTGTTCCCCGCCTGCACACCCGATCTTGAATGGTGCAAGTGAAGTACTCGTCTCCCTTGCGGATGTGTGATTGCTGCTTTCGGATAATCGGCTGGAATCCTTCGAATTGTTCCCACCTCGATGGACCGAGCTGAACGATGACCACATCATGCACTTCACCGAATTCGACCGCGCGCGCCGTCACTTTGAACGAGGCGTCGCGGTACCGATCGAGCATGCTCTCGAGCCGAATGAGGAAGTCGGCGCCGGCGGCCGGCGTCCGCGGCACCTCCGGCGCTTCGGAGGCGGTCCCGCCCTCCGCGGCGTCTGGTTTTGGAGTGCGGTCCCTCTCTTCGGCGGTCGCAGTCGGCCGCCGCGTCGGTTCCGGTGAGCCATCTCCGCCGCAGCCCGCACCGACTGCGAGAGCGGCGAGCAGGCGAAGAGCGGCTCCGAACCTCAGGAAATACCGCATCGGATTGCCCCCCATGCATGCTGGCAACGAAATGTACCCGATACCGCAGTGCGGGTACAAGGAGGGCACCGAAGGGACGCGGGCTGCGTTTGGAAATGGTGGGGAAGGGGGGAGTCGAACCCCCACGCCTCGCGGCACGTGATCCTAAGTCACGCTCGTCTGCCGATTCCGACACTTCCCCCTTCCGCCTCGAGTCTGCCAACGGCGCTTTCGGCCGTCCATGGGGCGGTCCGCGTGTCGGGTACACTGTGGTTCCATGCCGAACGCCCGGGACCTTCCACTGGCCGCCGACGCTCGCCGCGCCTGGCATGCGCTCGACGTCGCGGACGTGCTCCGCGAGCTGGGCGCCTCAGCATCGGGCCTGACCTCCGAGGAGGCTCGTCGCCGGCTTCGCCGCTATGGGCCGAACGAAATCGAGGGCGAGCGGCCAACCCCTACCTGGTTCGTGCTGCTCCGCCAGCTTCGGAGCCCGCTCATCTACATCCTCGTCGGCGCGGCGGCCGTCACCCTCGCCCTGGGCGAATACATCGATGCCGGCGTTATTGCCGCGGTGCTCGTGCTGAATTCGGCCATCGGCTTCGTCCAGGAACGGCGGGCCGAAGCGGCGGTGCTGGCCCTCGCGAAGCTCTCCAGCCCCCAAGCGCGCGTCCTCCGCGACGGCCGCGACGTGGTCATTCCGAGCCGCGAACTCGTGCCCGGTGATGTGGTGTTCCTCGAATCGGGCATGCGGGTGCCTGCCGACGTCCGGCTGCTCGCCGTGACGGCGCTCATGGCCGACGAGTCCTTGCTCACGGGCGAGTCCGTTCCTGTTGCGAAGGGGGTGGACCGTGTACCAGCAGAAGCCCCCGTGGCCGACCGGACGTCTATGGCGTTCGCGGGCACGGTCATCGTTTCGGGGCGGGGGCGCGGAGTGGTCGTATCCACTGGGACGGCCACGGCGGTAGGGAGGATCGCTGAGGCCATCCGGAGAGCCGAACGCCCCGAAACGCCTCTCCAGCGGCGGATGGAGGGCTTCGCCCGCACCGTGGGACTTGTCGTCGGTGCTGGCGCGGCGATCACCTTCGCGCTCGGGACTGCCCTCGGCGAACCCGCCTCGCACATGTTCACCGTGGCGGTCGCTCTTGCCGTGGCGGCCGTACCCGAAGGTTTGCCTGTCGTCTTCACCATCACCCTTGCGCTGGGCGTGCGGCGTATGGCGCGCCGAAATGCCATCGTTCGCCGCCTGCCGGCCGTGGAGACGCTCGGGAGCACGACGGTCATCGCCACCGACAAGACTGGCACGCTCACAGAAAACCGGATGGTCGTCCGGGCCGTGTGGACGGCAGGCGGACTTCACCGATTGGAGCCGGGGCCTGTAGCCCCGCCGCCTGCCGAACCGCCCGCGCTCCCGGAACAGCTGCGGATGACGCTCATGGCGGGGGTGCTCACCAACGAGGCGGAGGTCGCGTTCCGACCCGACGGGTACGACGCGACGGGGGACCCGACCGAGGTCGCGCTTCTGCTCTCGGCGGCGGCGTTCGGGCTCGACCCCGAGGCACTGCGCGAAGCGTGGGACCTCGAGGTGGAGATTCCCTTCGAACCTGTGCGGCAGTATTCCGCGGCGCTCCGGCGCAACGGCGGCCGGCGGGTCGTGTTCGTGAAGGGCGCCCCGGAGCGGGTGATCGAGCGCTGTACGCACCTGCTGACGGACAGCGGCCCAGCCCCGTTCGACCGCGAGCAGGTATTGGGAGAGGCGTACCGCCTTGCAGCCGAAGGCTTCCGGGTCCTCGCGATGGCTGTTCGTCCGGTTGAAGGCTCGGCCGCGCTGGAGCCCGAGCTCGGCGGTCTGGTCCTGGCAGGGCTGCAGGCGATGCAGGACCCGCCACGTCTTGGGGTTCGCGAGGCAATCGCCGGCTGCCACCGGGCAGGGATCCGGGTGATCATGGTCACCGGCGACCACGCTGGGACCGCGCGAGCGATCGCGGCGGAGGTGGGCATCGGAGGGGGCGCGCCTCGGGTCGTGACGGGGGCCGAGCTCGCAGCGATGCCCGAGCAGGAGCTCGAAGAGGTCGTCCAGGCCACCGATGTCTTCGCGCGGGTAGCTCCCGAAGACAAGCTCCGAATCGTTCAGGCGCTCCGACGCCGGCAGGAGGTGGTCGCGGTTACGGGTGACGGCGTGAACGACGCGCCCGCCCTTCGCGCGGCGGACATCGGCGTGGCTATGGGACGGAGCGGCACGGATGTCGCACGCGAAGCGGCGGATATCGTGCTCGCCGACGACAACTTTGTGACCATTTTCGCGGCCGTCCGCGAGGGAAGGGTCACCTTCGACAACATCCGCAAGGTCACCTATTTCCTCATTTCCACCGGTGCCGCATCGCTCGTCACGCTGCCGGCGGCGCTCATCCTGGGATGGCCCGTGCCGTTCGTGGCAGCCCAGCTCATCTGGCTGAACCTGGTGACGAACGGCCTCCAGGACGTCGCGCTGGCGTTCGAGCCTGGCGACCCCGATGTCCTCGACGGGCCGCCCCGGCCGCCGCGAGAAGGCATCATCAGCCCCATCCTCTGGGAGCGCACGCTCTTTGTCGGGCTCGTCATGGCGGCCGGCACCCTCGCAATCTTCCGGTGGGAACTGGACCGCCCGGGCACAAGCCTCGCGCAGGCGCAAACGGCGGCGCTCACCGCGCTCGTGCTGTTTCAGGTGTTCCACGTCGGGAACTCCCGCTCCGAGTGGCAGTCCGTGTTCCTCCGGAACCCGCTGTCAAACCCGTTCCTGTTCTACGCAACGGCGGCTGCAGTGGGCATCCATGTTGCCGCCATCTACGCGCCGCCGACCCAGTACGTTCTGCGCATCGAGCCGATCGACGCGGGCGCGTGGCTGCGGATCGTCCTGACGGCGGCGAGCGTCATTGCCGTGAGCGAGCTCCACAAGCTTCTGCGCAGGCCGCCAGGGCGGGCTGCGCCCGGGGCCCCGCAATTGGGGGCCATTCGTCCCCCTTCCAGGGTCCGAACGGCAGTAGGGAGGTGGAGAGCCGTGGATGCACGGTTCAGGTGCCGCCTCCGACGCGGCGAACTATTCGGGAGGACAGGGAAGATGTCATCTGTCGCACGCATCACCGAAATCTCTGCCGAATCGCCCGTCAGCTTCGAAGACGCCATCCGCGTCGGCATCGAGCGCGCCACCAAGACGCTGCGGAACGTCCGCGCGGCCTGGATCGAGGAGCAGCAGGTCACCGTCCAGGACGGCAAGATCGCCGCCTTCCGGGTCCACATGCGCGTCACCTTCGTGCTCGACGATTGAACGCGACGCGGAACGAGAGCGCGAGGGGGGCGGATATGCGCACCGACACCGCTCCGCGTTCCGAAGCTGGGTCAGGCAGCGAAGCGGCTGCCTGGTACGTCGACGTTGCCACCGGGCGGGTCATCCGTCGCGGTCCGCGAAAGGCGGTGAGCGGCGAAGCGGCTCGGGACACAGAAGAGGATTACGAAGGAGCCAAACGATGGTCGACCGGTATGTCGGAGTCGTCACAGGAGCAGGGGGAGACATCGGAGCCGCCGTCTGCCGGGCGCTCGGGGCCCGCGGCTGCGGGGTCCTCTGCGTCGACCTGACAGAGGAGCTGGCCGTGGCGCTGAGCGGAAGAGGTCCGCAAAGCGGGGGGTACCGCCGAGGTGTTCGCCGCGGACGTCAGCGACGAGCGGCAGGTGTTCGCCTATGCTGACCGGGCGCGCGAGTTGTGGGGCGCGGCGCACTTTTTCTTCAACAACGCCGGCATCGAAGGCGCCGAGACGCCGATCGTCAGCTACCGGGTCGAAGACTGGGATCGCGTGTTCGCGGTGAACGTTCGGGGAGTCTTTCTCGGATTAAAGGCGATGGTACACCTTCTGGAGCACGAGATGGTGACCCGGATCGTGAACACGGCCTCGGTGGCGGGGCTGATCGCCACGCCCCGGCTTGCCGCCTACGGCGCGAGCAAGCATGCGGTCATCGGTCTCACGAAAACTGCGGCGGTGGAGTTCGCGCCGCTGAAGATCGCTGTGAACGCCCTCTGCCCTGGGCCGGTGGAGAGCCAGATGATGCGCCGCATTGAGCGAGAAGTGGCGGGGGACGCCGCCGAGCAGGCGAAGCGGCAGTACGAGGCAATGATTCCGCAAGCCCGCTACGCGACGTTGGAAGAGGTGGCCGACCTCGCCGTGTACCTTCTCCTCGATTGCCCCGTGTACCTCACGGGCCAGGCAATCGCCCTCGATGGGGGCCTCAGCATCGCCTAACGCGGCGGAGGACGCTTCGGGAGAGACGGAAGGGGGCGGGCATTCGAGTCAGGTCTGGCTCGCCCCCTCGGTCTCGGTCCCTATCGGAGTCGTACGCGCTGACATGGAGGCGCCGGCCGGATTCGAACCGGCGGTCGGGGTTTTGCAGACCCCTGCCTTGCCACTTGGCCACGGCGCCACGAAAAAACGAATGGTGCCCAGGGTGAGATTTGAACTCACACGCCCTTACGGGCACCGCCCCCTCAAGACGGCGTGTCTGCCATTCCACCACCTGGGCACGCACCTCGATCGTAGAACGGGCCTTGGCCTGCGGCAATGGTTCACCCTCGGCTCCACACACCTCGGCATGGGGCCCTTTCCCAAGCGCGGAACTTCCCTCCCTGAACAAGCTGCGCCGCCGGGAAGCTTCCCGGCGGCGCGGGATGCCGTCAACGCGGTCCTGCGCCCGTCAGCGCGGCAGTCCGACGATGATCTCTCCGGCCTCGATTTTCACGGGATACGTCTGCATGTCCTCAGCGCGCTTGTTGAAGAAGAACAGCTTCGACTGGAGCCGCCCGAGGAACGGATGGGCTTCGTTCCACTCGCTCGTGAACGGCGGCCGGACCACCTTCCCAGTCGTAACGTCGAACTGCGCGCCGTGGAACGGGCAGGTGATGCACTCCTCCTGCACGGGGTAAGGCTTGATGGGCGAACCCGGGAAGCCGGCCAGCGGGAGCCGTGCGTGGCTGCAGAGGGCGCCCAGTGCATACGCCCGGTTGCCGATACGAACGATGACCACGCGCTGCGACCGGAGCCGAATCTCCTTGGGCAGTCCGTCGGGGTAGTCCGTGAGTTTGCCCGCACTCACCCAGCGCTTCATGCGCTCGTGAGGGATTATCTTCTTTGCCGGGATTGGCAACGGCGGGTCGATCCCGAGGAGCGGGGCCACAACCATCTGCATGAGGCCGAGCGAGACGAGCCCGCCGACCAGCAGGAAGACGCCTCCGAGCGTGTTGTCCGAGCCGCCTGGCACGGGCTCGCCGGGGAAGAAGATCATGATGACGCCCGCGGCGATGATGGCGATGCTCGCCACCCCCCACGTGCCGATGACCGAGAGACCTACGAGCGCGAGACCAGGTGACACAGGCTACCTCCCGGAGGGCATGCTATCCCGTTCGTGCAGAATTGCGCAAAGTCCGCTCAGGCAGAGGCGAGCGTCGGCGCCATGTCCCAGAGGGCATGGACGGTCGTCTCGGCGAAGAAGCGGAACATTGGCAGCCCGGCGATGATCTGGTCCATCTCTCGCGCGTCGTTCACCTCGAAGATCGCGAGGACGCCCACGCCCACCTCGCGGTAGATGGCCTTGATCTTCCCGCTCTCGTAGAGCTGCTTCACCGCGCGGTACTGCTCCGCCACGATCTGCTGCCACGCGTCGGCAGACATTTCGGGGGGTTGGCGCGAGACGAGCCGGACGGAGAAGAGCATGCCGGGCCTCCTTGCGAATGGCGGGTCGCCGCCGATTATAGGCCCGTCGGCGATTACGCCTGAGCCGCACGCACAAGGAGGAGCGTCCCAACGCCCGCGCCGTAGAGGATGACGGCCCAGCGGAGCCGCTCCGCCCCCAGCCTCCGGGCGATGCCGACGCCGCCGTAACCGCCGAGGAGGGAACCTGCGGCCATGGCGACGGCGGCTGTCCAGGAAACTGGGCCGAACACGGCGAACCATACCGCCGCCACGCTGTTGATGACAGCCGAGAGAAGCCCCTTGAGCGCGTTGGCCCGTTGGACGTCATCCGGCAGGAGCACGAGCAGCACCGCGAGGAGCATGATGCCGAGCCCCGCTCCGAAGTAGGCGCCGTACAGGGCCAGCGCGAACACCGAGCCGTGAAGCGCCGTACCCGCCCGGCGTCCCCCTCCGCGAAACCGGTGGCGCTCGGCGGCGCTGCTCAGTCGCCGCTGGAGCAGCATGGCCGCGCAGGCGCCGTAAATGAGGAACGGCACGGCAGCCTCGAACGCCGCTGGCGGCGTTGCCAATAAGAGGATGGAGCCCGCCACCGCCCCGGCGAGGGAGGCGGGTGCGAGGCGGACCGCCCGCCCGCCCTGGCGCGACAGCTCGTGGCGATACGCCCAGGAGCCGGCTGCGTAGCCGGGCCACAGGGCGACCGTGTTCGTAACGTTTGCCGGAACGGGGTCGAGGCCGGCAGCGATGAGGGCGGGGAAGCTGACCAGCGACCCGCCGCCGGCGACCGCGTTGATCGCTCCGGCGACAGCTGCGGCAGCGGCGAGGAAGAGCGCTTCCGGCACGCCCACGCGCGCAACGGTGCCCGAAGGCCTCGTTACGGGCTAGCAGCGCCGCAGCGGCATCGCTCCACGAGGTCGGGGATCCTACCATCGCCCTATGGGCCGTACCGTCGTGACGTTCGACATGGACGGTGTCCTCGCGCGGCCGCCCTTCGGCATCAACCCGGCTGCGAACCGCGGAAAGCGCCGGGAGGCTCCCGCCCGCTGGAACCCGCTCTGGCTCGTCGAGCGCTGGCGGTACCTGGGGCGTCGACCGATGCCGGGTTCGCGCGAGGCGCTCCATGCTGCCCGCCGGCTGGCTGATGTGGTCATCGTTTCCGCGCGGGGGGAAGCAGCGCGTCGGAGCACGGAACGGTGGCTCCGCCGCCATTTCGGCGAGCCGCCGCCCCTCGTCCTCCGGCCGAGCTGGCGGGAGCGGTCGGCCCAGTTCAAGGCGAGGGTGCTGAGCGAACTGCGCCCGTTCGTCCACATCGAAGACGACCCTCACACGGCGGAATGGCTTGCTGAACTCCTCCCCCATGTCATCCTGGTCGACTGGCCTCGGAACCGCTGGCTCGCGCAT
>DAOUCS010000012.1:0-39907 GCA_034431815.1 Dehalococcoidia bacterium | reverse complement strand
GCCCGAGGAGCTCTTGGACGATGCGAAGGTCGGCGCCGCCGTCCAACAGATGGGTAGCGAAGGAGTGGCGCAGAAGATGCGGGTGGAGGTCTTCGGCGATTCCGGCGGCGACCGCGTACCGCTTGATGGCCGTTTGCACGCTCCGTACGGTCAGCCGGCGGCCGAAGCGGTTGACGAAGAGGGCCTTCTCCCCTGGACGAGCGAGCTTCGGACGGCCCCGCTCGAGATACCGCTCGAGCGCACGCATCGCCGGCCGCCCGAAGAGCACGACGCGCTCGCGGCGCCCCTTTCCTCGGACAATGGCCGTGCCGGCGATGAGGTCCACGTCGCCGACGTCCAGCGCCACTAGCTCGGAGACGCGAAGGCCTCCGCCGTACAGGAGCTCGAAGCCGGCGCGGTCGCGGAGTCCCTGCGGGGTGTCCTCCGGGACGCTCTCGATGAGCGCTGCGATGACCGACGGGTCTGCCACCTTCGGGAGGCGCCGGGGCCGTTTGGGCAGCGTGATGCCGTAGAGCGGGTCGCGTTCGATGACGCCGGTGCGCTGCAGCCAGCGGTAGAAGCCGTGGATGGTGCTCGTGCGGCGGCTCACGGAAGCGGCCGCGAGGCCCCGGGCTCGAAGCGCGGCCAGGTACTCCCGGAACCGTGGCCGGTCAATGGAGAGCGGGTCGGCGCCGCGCTCATCGCAGAACGTGAGGAAGTCGCCGATGTCGGTTCGGTAATTACGCACCGTGTACGGTGAGCGGTTCGCCACGGCCGCGAGCTCGTGGAGGTACCGTTCGAGCAGGTGGCGAGTGCGGGCGGCCGCGTCGCCGGTCATGCCGGAAGCATAGGGCGCCGATGATGGCTCGGGAATCCCGCTCACGAGGCCCGGCGTGCGCGGCGGGCCGCCGCCGCACTCTTCGCGCGCGCGCTGCGTTCGAGGAGCCGCGCATTCGCTTCGGCACGCTCCTCAGGGGGACGAGGCGGCGCCATCTTCTCGGGCTCGATGCTGTTCGTCGTGTAGCTGCAGGCCGGATAGTTCCAGCAGCCGTAAAAGGTGCCTCGGCGTGTCCGCCGGGTCACCAGTTCGCCGCCGTCCTCCGGACAGCGTACGCCTACGGGGACACCGCTGGTGAAGTCGCATGCGCCCGTCTCGCGCCGCTCGCAGGCCACATACGGGCCGAAAGGACCGGAGCGCCGGTAGATCGTCCCGCCGCACTTCGGGCAGCGGTACTCGGTGGGCTCGGGTCCGGCGGCGGCCGGCTGGCCCTCTTCGGTGAGGGGTTTCGCGTTCTTGCAGTCGGGGAATCGCGGGCAGGCGAGGAACTTCCCCCGCCGTCCCCAGCGGATGACCATGTTCGCCTGGCCGCACGCGTCGCAGGGGATGTCCGTGGGCTCCTCCTGCCGCTCTGCCTGCTCGCGCGCCGTCCTCCATTCCTTTTCGAACGTCTCCCAGAAGCTCTTCACCACGGGAAGGTAGGACGCCTCGCCCCTGGCGATCTCGTCGAGCTGCTCCTCCATGCGGCTGGTGAACTCCGGCTCGACGTACTTGTCCAGGTGCTTGACCAGCAAGTCGTTCACGATGAACCCGAGCTCCTGGGGGACCAGCTGGCGGCCCTCCTTCTTCACATAATCTCGCTTCAGCACCGTTTGGACGATCGTCGCATAGGTGCTCGGGCGGCCGATGCCGAGCTCCTCGAGCTTCTTAATGAGGGATGCTTCGGTGTAGCGCGGCGGCGGTTCGGTGAAGTGCTGTTTCGCCTCGATCCGCCGGCGCTCGAGGACATCGCCTTCAGCGAGCGGCGGCAGAGAGCGTTCGCTGTCGTCTTCGCCCTCCTGCGGGTCCGATGCTTCAGCTGCGTACGCCGCGAGGTGGCCGGGGAACTCGAGGTGCTGCGCGCTCGCGCGGAAGATTCCGCGCCGCTGTTCGCCCTCGCGAGCTTCGATTTCCGCCTGCACGGTGCTGTACCGGGCATCGCTCATCTGGCTGGCGAGGAAGCGCTGCCAGATAAGGGTGTAGACGGCGAGCTGGTCTCGGTTGAGAACTCCCCGAAGGCTATCGGGCGTTCGGCGGGGATCGGTCGGCCGGATCGCCTCGTGCGCCTCTTGGGCCCCGCGGACGCGGGTGCGATAGACCCGCTCTTTGGGCGGCACGTACTCGGCTCCCCAGCGGGCGGCGATGTACTCGCGGGCTTCACGCCTCGCCTCGGGCGCCACGTGGAGCGAGTCGGTGCGCATGTAGGTGATGAGGCCGACAGGCCCCTGGCCGGGGAGCTCGACGCCCTCGTAGAGCTCCTGGGCGACGGCCATGGCGCGGGCTGCGCTCATCCCGAGGCGGTTGTTGGCGGCCTGCTGGAACGTGCTCGTGGTGAACGGAGGCAGGGGCGCCCGAGAGCGCGTCCCCCGCTTCACCGAGGTGACGCGGAATTCACAACGTTCGAAGGTTTCCGTCAGCCGGCGGGCCGTGGCTTCGTCGGGGATGTCCGGCTTTCCCTGCTGGCCTGGGAGCCGGGCGAGGTCCGCCTGGAACGGCGCCCCGTCCTTCGCCAGCTCGGCGTGGATGGTCCAGTACTCCTTCGGGACGAAGTTCTGGATCTCCCGCTCCCGCTCGACGATGAGGCGCAGGGCCACGCTCTGGACCCGGCCGGCACTGGCGTCGCGCCGCACTTTGCTCTGCACGAACCAGGTGAGCGGGTAGCCCACGAGGCGGTCCAACACCCGGCGCGCCTTCTGGGCTTCGACCAGCCGCTCGTTGATCTCGCCGGGGTGCTTGAATGCCTCCTGCACGGCCGCCGGGGTGATCTCGTGGAAGACGACCCGCTTCGCCTTCTCGCGCGGGATCTTCGCCGCCTCCACGATGTGCCAGGAGATCGCTTCCCCTTCGCGGTCGGGGTCGGTGGAGAGGTACACCCGCTCGGCCTGCTTCGCTGCCTCCGCTATCTCCTTCACGACCTCCCGCTTGTCGAGGCCCCGCTCCTTCACGATGACGTACTTCGGCTCGAAGGTCTCGAAGTCCTTCAGCCCGTAGCCGTGCTCGGGGAGGTCGCGCACATGCCCCACCGAGGCGATGACGCGATAGTCCTGTCCGAGGATGTTGGCGATCGTGCGGGCTTTGGCCGGCGACTCGACGATGACGAGGTTTCGCGCGCCGTTTCCAGATGCCGCCGAGGCGCGGCGGGCCCCCTTCACCCGCGTGCCGGCGCGGGAAGCCTCGCTGGGCATTCCTTCGCTGCGATCGCTGGCCGACTTGGTCATGCTGCCTGCCGGTGTGCCGCTGGCGGATTCCGTAGCGCGCCCGCCCCCAATCCGTCTATCGGGCGCAACCCCGATTGTCGCGCACGGACGGGCGTTCCTGTCAAACCCGTTCGTACACGTTGGGCGAAGATTCGCGGACGCGTCCCTCGATGGCCAACATCTGGACCGCCCCCAGGACGGAGGCGATGTCGAGCCGGGCGCTCCGGACGAGCTCGTCGACGTGCATCGGCTGTTCTTTCAGCAGTTCGAGGATGCGCGCCTCGGGCGTGTCCGGCGGCGGCTCAGGCGCTGTCGGGGCCGATGCGCCGGGGCCCGCGGGCAAGGGAAACTGACCGCCCGCCCGGAGCAAGTTCAGCTCTTCGCAGAGCTGTTCGGGAGTGGCCACCAGCTTCGCCGTTTGCTCGCGGATGAGCTGATTCGTTCCCGCGCTCTGCTCCGAAAAGATGCTCCCCGGGATGGCGAACACGTCCCTGCCTTGTTCGAAGGCCCAGTTCGCGGTGTGGAGCGCGCCGCTGCCGGCACCCGCTTCGACGACGAGCGTCGCTCGAGCCAGCCCGGAGAGGATACGGTTCCGGCGGGGGAAGTAGTCGGGGCGCGCCGGGACCCCGAGCGGGTATTCGCTGACGAGGCACCCGTGTTCGCAGATACGTCGGGCGAGGCGCTCGTTCTCCCTGGGGTAGATGCGGTCGAGGCCGCTGGCGAGCACGGCGACCGTGGGAGCCCCGTGCGCCAGTGCGGTTTCGTGGGCGATGGCGTCGACGCCGCGGGCCAATCCCGAAACGATTGCCACGCCCAGCGATGCCAGCGTCGCGCTGAAGGCTTCCGTTGCTCTCCGCCCGTAGGGCGTTACCCGCCGCGTGCCCACCACGGCGACCGCCTGTTCGAAGTGGGGCCCCGCATCTCCTTTCACGAAGAGCACCGGTGGGCTCTGAGGAATCTCCCGCAGCAGCGGGGGGTACTCCTCGTCGAGCCAGGTGAGCGCTCGAACCCCGGCCCGCTCCAGCGCGGCAAGCTCCGCGGCGGCGTCGAACTCGCGGCGGGCGCGCTCGAACGCGCGCACGAACTTCGCATCGAGCCCCGTCTGTCCGATTTCGTCCGCGGGCGCTTCCCAGGCCGACGCAATCGAGCCGAAGCGGGCGATGAGCAGGGCGAAGCTGGTGCTGCCGAGCCCTGCCCGTCGCAACGCGATCCATTGGGCGCGCTCAGCATCCCGTTCCACGGGCACGTACTATAACCGATCACCGAGTTCCGCTGCCCGTGGCGGCAGCCCTGCGCGCGGGCCGTCAGGCGAGCCTTCATCTCGCGCCCGGAGGCGGCGGACGCGGACGCGCCGCACGCGGCGGCCCGACATCAGCTCAACCCTCATGACGAGCGGCCCGACGCTCACTTCGTCGCCGACCCGCGGCACCCGCCCCAGTTCGTGGAGAACAAGGCCCGCGAGCGTGTCGAACTCCTCCGATTCCACCCGGTAGCCGAAGAGCTCCTCCAGCACGTCGGTCGGGACACCCGCGTCGAGCACGACTTCGTCCTCCGAGACGACCTCCATCACCGACCGGGCGACATCGTACTCGTCCTCGATTTCGCCCACGATCTCCTCGATGAGGTCTTCGATGGTGACGAGGCCGGCGGTCCCTCCGTACTCGTCCACGACGATCGCCATGTGCACGCGCAGGCGGCGGAGCTCGGCGAGCAGCTCGTCGAGCCGTTTCGACTCGGGGACGAAGTACGGCTCGCGCAGCAGCTCCTCGAGCCGGGGCTCCCCGCCGTTCGTGAGGGCGCGGAGGAGGTCCTTGGCGTAGGCGATGCCGACAATTTCGTCGATGCTGCCGCGGTAGACCGGGATGCGGCTGAATCCGCGCTCCACGATGAGCTGGGCCACGTCGCGCACGCTGGCTTCGACGTCGACGGCGACGATGTCGATGCGGGGCACCATGATTTCCCGCGCCGTCTTCTCTTCGAGGGCGATGACGCCCCGGATCATCCTCCTCTCGTCTTCCTCGACGCCCCCTGTCGCTTCCTCACGCTCCACCAGGGCGATGAGGTCCTCTCGGTTGCTCGAGCCGGGTACCGCCCGCCCGACGGCGAGCCGAGCCGGCAGGGCGAGGAGTCGTGCCGGCAGGCCGAAGGCCCAGCGGGCGGCTGCGGCGAGGAAGCTGAGGCGCAGCGCCGTTCCCTCCGGGCGGGCCGCCGCGAAGGGGGCTGACGCCGTTTGCGCCGCCACGGCGGCAGCGAGCCCCGCCACGGCGCCCCACACGATGTCCTCCGGAGAGGCCGCGTGGCCGGCGAGCGCTGCAAGCGTCACCACCGTTGCCCCCAGGGCGGACCGGGCGAAGACCAGCGGCGCCAAGAGGTCGTCGATGGGCCTCGGCCGTTCGGCCGTGCCTGCCAGGCGGGCCGCCCTGCGGTCGCCCTGGGCGGCGAGGGCCTGCAGCCGGACCCGGCTCGCCCGCTCGAGGCCGATCTCCGCTGCCGACGCTGCCGCCAACGCAGCCGTCGCCAGGGCTGCCCCGAGCGCCAGGAGGAACGAATCAGGCTCCACGGTCGTGTGTCGGGTCCTCCCGTATGACGCGAGCGGGCACGCCGACCGCGAGCGCTCCGGGGGGGATGTCGGCTGTGACGACCGCTCCCGCCCCAGTCCGCGCACCGTCGCCCACCGTCACCGGCGCGACGAGCATCGTGTCGCTCCCGAGCAGCACCCCTCGCCCGATCACGGTGCGGTGCTTCGAAACGCCGTCGAAGTTGCAGGTGATGGTGCCCGCAGCGATGTTCGTGTCTTCGCCCACCTCGGCATCGCCGACATAGCTGAAGTGATGCATCTTCACCCGCGGCCCGAGCCGGGAGTTCTTCACTTCCGCGAAGTTTCCGAGGAAGCAGTCGTCGCCGATGTCGGCGCCGCCGCGGATGTGCGAATACGGGCCGACGTGCACGCGGTCGCCGAGCCGGGAATCCTCCACCACGGAGAGTTCGACTCGGCACTCCTTCCCGATGATCGCCGAGCGGAGGATTGACCCCGGGCCGATGACGGAGCCCGCGCCGACTCGCGTTCGGCCGACCAGATGGCATCCCGGAAGGATGGTGACGTCCTCCTCGAATTCGACGTCGGCGTCCAGGTAGGTGGTGGCGGGGTCGGCGATCGTGACCCCGTTCCTCGCCGCCGCGTCGAGCAGGCGGGTGCGAAGGATGCGTTCGGCCTCCGCAAGGGCCGCGCGGTCGTCCACGCCCACGATTTCGTCTGCAGGCGCCTCGATGGCCACCGCGTGCGCGCCTTCTTCGGCGGCTACGGCTGCCAGATGCGTGAGGTAGACCTCGCCGGACTCGCTCCGCGGGAGCCGGGATACCCGCTCCCAGAGCCAGCGGGCGTCGAAGGCGTACTGGCCGGCGTTCCGCTCGGCCTCCTTGCCGGGCCCGCCGAGGTAGTCGGGAGGCGCTTCCTCGATGCGCACCACACGTCCCGCCCCATCGCGCACCAGCCGGCCGAAGCGCCCCGCGTCCGGGACGCGGGCGTACACGAGGGCCATGGGCGCGTTCCCTCGGGCGGCCAGCAGCCGTTCGAGGAGTACTGGCGTCACGAGGGGCGAATCGCCGTTCAGCACCAGCACTTCGCTGCACTCCGCCAGGGCATCCCGGCAGCGGGCGACAGCGTCGCCCGTGCCCAAAAGCTCTGGCTGTTCGACGAAGACGACGGGCCACTCGCGCCCTGCGAGCGCCTCGCGAACCTGCTCAGCGCCGTAGCCGACCACCACGGCGATCCGCCGGGGTTGCAGCGCGGCGGCGGCGCGGACCACGTGTTCGACCATTGGCCGGCCGCACACCGTGTGGAGCACTTTCGGCAGGGCAGAGCGCATGCGCGTGCCACGACCTGCGGCCAGCACGGCCACTCCGAGGTTCGGACGACTGCTCGGTTCGTCGCCTGTCATGGGAGAACGCTTACCCGCACCCCGCTCCCCGCGGGACCGAGCCGTTCCGGAATGCGCATCATCACCTGTGAACGCTCGCGACGATGCTAGGCACCCTCCGAGAAGGGTGTCAAGCCGAGCCGAATGTGCGTACGGCCGGCCTCGCCTATACTCTGGTTCCATCATGCAGGTGGGCGCCCGGTTCGACGAGCTCCGCGAGCAGGCACTCGCCGAGCTCGCCGGTTGTGCCGATGAACGTGCCCTCGAAGCCTGGCGTGCTGCCTGGCTCGGCCGTCAAGACGGGCGCATCACCCTCCTCCTCCGCTCCGTCAAGGACCAGCCGCCGGAGGAGCGGCCCGCGTTCGGAAAGGCTGCCAACGCCCTCCGTTCCCAGCTCGAGGAGGCGCTCGAAGCGAAGCGGCAGGAGCTCAAGGAGCTGGCGCTCCGCGAGTTGGCCACCAGGCGGGCCCTGGACGTCACCCTTCCCGGGCGCCGGCCGGTGCGCGGAACGCTCCATCCGGTGACCCAAACGCTCCGTGACTGCATCCGCGCCTTCGAGGAGATGGGCTTCCGCGTCTTCGAAGGCCCGGAGGTGGAGTGGGCCTACTACAACTTCGACGCCGTTCGCATTCCCGAAGACCACCCAGCGCGCGATATGTGGGACACCCTCTGGGTGGATGCCTTGGTCGGCGGGCAGCGGAAGATGCTCCTGCGGACGCACACCTCGCCGAACCAGATCCGCGTGCTCGAACGGCATGCGCCTCCCATCCGCGTCATCGTGCCCGGGAAGTGCTACCGGCAGGAGGCTACCGACGCGACGCACGAGTGGATGCTCACGCAGATCGAAGGGCTCGCCGTCGACGAAGGCGTGCGGATGTCAGATCTGAAGGGCGTCCTCTACGACTTCGCGCGGCGCATCTTCGGCCACGACCGTCGCATCATCTTCCACCACAGCTACTTCCCCTTCGTGGAGCCGGGTGTCGAGATGGCCATCGACTGCTTCCGCTGCCGGGGGAGCGGTGCCGAGTGCCCCACTTGTCACGGCAGCGGGTGGATCGAGATCCTCGGCGCCGGGATGGTACATCCCGAGATCATCGCCAACGCCGGCCTGGATCCGGCCCGCTACACCGGCTTCGCCTTCGGGCTCGGCATCGAGCGTGTGGCCATGCTCCGCTGGGGCATCGAAGATATCCGGCACTTCTACCAGAATGACCTTCGCTTCCTGCGCCAGTTCTAACCTGCTGTGGGGCCGTGTCGCTGCCCCCGCTTCCCGAGGTGTCCGGACATGAGGCTTCCCCTCAGTTGGCTGCGCGAATTCGTCGACGTCGACGTCCCGCCCGAAACCCTCGCCCGCATGCTCACGGACGCAGTCGCCGAGGTGGATGAGGTTCGGGTCATCGGCGGAGAGTGGGACCCGCAGCTGGTACGGGTGGGCCGCGTTGTCGCCGTCGAACCCCATCCGAACGCCGACCGCTTGAAGCTTGCCACGGTGGAGCTCGGCGACAGCATCCATCGCGTCGTCTGCGGGGCGCCGAACATCGCCGCCGGTCAGCGGGTCGCCTTCGCCCTCGAGGGCGCGCGAATCATCGATGGCCGCACGGGTCAGCCTGCGGTCCTCCGCCGGGCGACGATCCGCGGAGTCGAGTCGGCGGGGATGGTGCTGAGCGAGCGGGAGCTGGGGCTCGGCGATGACCATTCCGGCATCCTGGTGCTCCCCGAGTCCGCTCCCGTCGGGCGCCCGCTAGCCGAGGTGCTCGGGGACGTCGTGTTCGAACTCTCCACGTGGGCGAACCGGGCCGACCTCCTCGGCGTCCTTGGGCTCGCCCGCGAGGTCGCGGCGCTGCTGGGCAAGGAGCTCCGCGAGCCTGCGCGGACGTTCTCTGCCGATGGCCCGGCCATCGAGGACCTCGTTCAGGTCGTTGTCGAAGCACCCGACCTTTGCCGCCGCTTCACCGCTGCGGTCGTCACCGACCTCACCATCGAGCCGTCTCCCCGCTGGCTGCAGGAGCGCCTCGAACGCATGGGCATGCGGCCCATCAACAACGTCGTCGACATCACGAACTACGTGATGCTCGAGACGGGGCAGCCCCTTCACGCCTTCGACTACGAGGCCATCGGCGGCCGGACGATCGTCGCCCGCCGCGCCCGCCCCGGCGAGCGCATCGTCACCTTGGACGGCGTCGAACGGGAGCTAGAACCCGACATGCTCCTCATCTGCGACGCCGACCGTCCCTTGGGGATCGCGGGCATCATGGGCGGGGCTGAGAGCGAGGTGAACCCGCGGACGCGCACCATCCTCCTCGAGGTGGCGAATTTCCACCCCGGCTCGATTCGCCGGACGAGCATGCGCCTCAAGCTGCGGACCGAGGCCTCGGCCCGGTTCGAAAAGGGCATCGGCCCCGGGATGGCCGTTTACGCGCAGGCCCGCGCGCTACACCTCTTCCAGGAGGTGTGCGGCGGCCGCATCGCGAAGGGAACCATCGACGTCTATCCCACGCCGGTCGAGCCGACGACGATCGAGCTGCCGGAGGCCCGCATCGGTCAGGTTCTCGGCATGGAGATCCCCGGGAGCGAAGTGCAGCGGATCCTCACGGCATTGGGCTTCCGCTGCGAGGCCGACGCGGCCGCCCGCACGTACCAGGTGACGCCCCCGTTCTGGCGGACCGACGTCGCCATCGCCGACGACGTCATCGAGGAGTTCGCCCGCATCCACGGGTACGACAAGCTACCGACGACGTCGCTGCGCGGAGCCCTACCGGAACCGGAATCTGACCCCGTGCGGGAGCTCAGGCATCGTCTGGCGGACGCCTTCGCCGCCGTCGGCTTCCACGAGGTGATCAGCTACAGCCTGACTGATGCGGACGAGCTCCGCCGCGCCGTGGCGCCGGACGACGCCGTGCGAAGCCGTCCGCTGGCGGTGGTCAATCCCGTCGCCGCGCAGCACACGTACCTGCGCACAACCCTCCGGGGCTCGCTGCTGCGCACGTATGCCCGCAACCGGCCGCACGCACACGGGCCGTTGCAGCTCTTCGAGATCGGCGTCGAGTACCTGCCTCGAGAGGCTGACCTGCCCGACGAACGCCCCGTCCTCGTCGCGGTCATGGGCGGCTTCCGTCCCGACCGATGGGGAGATCCCAGCGACGAGCGGCTGGATTTCTTCGACCTGAAGGGCGCGCTCGAAGCCGTCCTCGAGGGGCTCTGGACGGAGTCGAGCTTCGAACCGGCCGACGAACACGGGTTCCTCCCCGGTCACACTGCCGCCGTGCTCGTTGGCGGAAAGCGGGTGGGTGTCCTTGGACAGGTGCACCCTGATACCGCCGCCGCCTTCGACATCGACGAGCCGGTCTACCTGCTGGAGTTGGGCCTCCGCGAGCTCGCCGCGGTTTTCCCCGAGCGCCCGGCCTACCAGCCGCCGCCGCGCTTCCCGCCGGTCCGCCTCGACCTGGCGCTGGTGGTCGAATCCGGGCTGCCGGCGGCGGAGCTCCTCCGTGCCGTGCGCAGCCACCGCAGCGGCAGCGTCACCATCGAGGCGGACCTGTTCGACGACTACCGCGGGCCCGGAATCCCTGAGGGGAAGAAATCCCTCGCGCTGCACCTCCGCCTGCAGGCGCCCGACCGAACCCTTACCGATGACGAGGCGAAGCGGGTGGTGGACGGTTTGCTCGCTCGCCTCGAACGGAAGTTGGGCGCGCGCCCGCGGGCGGCGGGATGAACAGCCCGCCCAACCCGGGGCTTTGCCAATCGTGCGCGTTCGCGAGGATTGTCCGCTCGACGCGGGGGTCGACGTTCTGGCTGTGCGAACGCTCCCGGAGCGACCCGCGCTTCGCTCGCTACCCGAGGCTCCCTGTTACTGCCTGTCCTGGCTGGGAGCGCGGTGTGCCGAAAGGCGCAGAGCCGTCTCCGTGACGCGGCGGCCGAGCGCTCGTGCCTGTGCGAGGTCGTCCTCCGTGACCTCGCCGTGGGCGGTCGCGCCGTAGTAGCTGCCGGAACGCCGCATCCGCTCGCTCCAGGGAAGGCCTACGAAGAGCATGCCGTGGCTCAGGAGCAGGTGGAGGAGCTGGAGGAGCGTCGCCTCGGTGCCGCCGGAACGGGAATAGCCGGCGGTGAAAGCGCCGGCGGGTTTCCCTGCGAGCTCGCCGGTCTCCCAGAGGTCGCCGGAGCGGTCCCACCACTCCTTCAGCTTGCCGGTGATGCCGCTCCAGTTGGGCGAGCCCAACACGAGGCCGTCGCAGCGCAACAGGTCGGCGGGCTCGGCGTCCTCGGCCCGCCTTTCGATGGGCGTGCCGCCCGCCTCGCGCACCCCTTCGGCTACGGCCCTGGCGAGCTGCTCGACGAGGCCTCCCCGGCTGTCGTACAGCACCAGGATTGCCACCATGCCTCCCCCTGTGACTCGAGAATTCTGAGCGCATCTTCGAGCCGAGCGAAGCGCACGTCGCCGGAGGTGCGCCAAATCGCCGTGTGGGCCGCAGCAGCTGCCTCCGGAGCGCCCTCGGCCCCCAGGTAGACGACGAAGTCGCCTGCGGCGCGGTAGGCAGCGACGTATGAGAGCTTGAACCGAGCCTGGATCTCGATGCCTCGGGGGCTGAGGTACTGCGCCCGCCAGCGGTAGCGGGCCGTGGTTCGGGCGCAGTGCCGTGCCAGCCTCGGCAACCCGGTTGCTGCAAGGGAGGGCTCCACGTAGAAATCGAAGCCGTCGGCCAGGACGACCACGAACCAGTCGTTCCAGTGCGCCCAGTCGAAGAGCGCGGCGAGGCCCGGCTCGAGCTCGGCGGCTTCGGCAGCGAACGGGACGACGTCGTCGGCCGGGGCTTCGACCGAACGAAGCGCCTCGGCGAGATAGCTTTCTCGGCTCCGCAGTCCCTGCTGCCATTCTGCCCGCAGTGCGACCCAGGACGGATCGGCGAAGCGTTCGAAGATGGCCGCCGGAACGTCCCTCTTGGCGAGCGCCCCCTCGTAATCGACGCAGACGACCCGCGCCATGTCCTCAGTGTAGAGCTCGCCGGCGCGCTGCTATCGTCAGGGGCGATGGACAGCGAGCGGGCGCGCTACCTGCTCTCCTCCCGGGGCCAGGAGCGCCTCGCGACGACGGACAACCTCGGCCGCGATCCCCTTGCCCTCCAGCGAGCGCTGCGGAAGGAGCTCCCGCCAGCCGAGGCGGCTGCGGTGGGCGAGCAGGTCGTTCTCCGGGCTCGCGCACGAGAACGCTTCGGGCCCGGATTCGCAGACTGGCTCTGGACGGCGGAGACGCTGGAGATGGCCGCTCACCCCGGGGCGGCGGACCGCCGCGCGCGGCGCCTTGCGCAGGTGGCGGGGTCCGTCATCGACGGTACGACCGGGGCCGGCGTCGACCTCGCCGCCTGCGCCGCGTTCGGCCTGCGGGCCACCGGCTTCGAGCGCGACGAGGTGCGGGCGCTGCTTGCGAGCCACAACCTTCACGGCAGTGCCCCGGTCGTGCGGGCGGACGTCCGCTGTCCGCCCGCGGACCTCGGGAAGCACGCCCTCCTGCTCGACCCCTCGCGCCGGGGCCCGGAGGGTCGGCGATTCGACCCCGCGTGGTTCGAACCCTCGTGGGAAACATGCCTCACGCTGGCGCGGAGCGCGCCGGTGGCGGTGGTGAAGGCGCCCCCTGGAATCGACCGCAGCGCCATTCCCCCGGATGCCGAAGCGGAGTGGCTCCAGGCGGGGCGATCGCTTCGCGAGGCTGCCCTCTGGTTCGGGCGAGGGGCAGCTCCCGGGCTGCGCCGGGCAGTCATCCTCGATGCCGGAGGCGGCGCTGCGCTCGACTCCCTCGCCGAGGCTGCGCCGTGGCAGCCGCGTCCCTTGGGCAGCGTCGTCTACGACCCCGAGCCCGCGGTGACGCGCGCCGGGCTCGCCGCCCAGCTGGCAGCGGCGGTGGCGGCCTGGCCGCTCGACCATGACGTCGCCTACCTCTCGGGCGAGGAGTTCCGTCCGACCCCGTTCGCCCGGGCTTTCGCCGTGCTCGACGTGCTGGACTTTTCGCTCGACAGGCTGCGTAGGCGCATCCGGGCCCGCGGTTGGCGGCTCGGCGAAGTGCTGCGCCGGCGGTTCCCCGTGGAGCCCGAGAGCCTGCGCCGCCTCTGCGGGCGTCTGGAAGGGGAGCCCGTGACGGGCATATGCACCACGGTCGCCGGACGACGGCTCGTCATCTTCGGGCAGCCGCTGCCGACGGACAGGCAGCCGGGTAGACAATAATGTTCGCGCGGGTGTATCGTTGCCTATTGCTTACGCCCTTGATCCGTTCTTCGGGCGGCAGGACGCGACGACCGGAAGGGTGAACGGCACGATGGCAGCGTCGAGGCTCTTCGAAGACTACTACGACCTCGTGGAAGCGGCGCGGGAGCTGGACATCCATCCCCAAAGCCTCCGCCGCCTCATCAAGCAGAAGAAGATCCCCGCCACGATGTTCGCCGGGAAGTACCTCATCGAGCGGGACAAGCTCGAGATGTTCAAGGCGAACTACGACCCCCGCCCCGGACGAAAGCCGATTCGCCGGCTTCTGTAGCGCGTCGGAGGCCCCTGGTCGTCCCTAGCCGAACAGCACGCCCCGGTCGACCAGCACGACGAGCGTGATAAGCCCTGCTGCTTCAGCCAGGAGCAGCGCGCCGATGACCCCGGCCCAGATGGCTTGCGCCCGGCCGCGGCTGGCGAAGACGGGGATGCTGAGAACGACGGCCGACGCGAGGAAGGCCAGAAGCGACATGACACCCATCGACAACGGGGTCACCAGCACGGGCAAGTCGACGCTCATTTCCTCTCCGCTTCGGTCAGGGGCTCGTGGACCGCATCACAAGCGGACCCGGTGGGATGATACGCGAACACAGCTTTACGTCCCACGTCCGAGGCGGCTCCGGTAATCGCGCACCGCCGCGCGGAGGGCATCCGCTGCCAGGACGCTGCAGTGGATCTTGTCGGGCGGAAGCCCCCCGATTCCCTCGGCAATCCGCTCCCGCGTGAGGGATTCGACCTCCTCGAGGGTCCACCCCTGCACCAGCTCGCTGGCGAACGAGCTCGTGGCGATGGCCGGGGGGCAGCCCCGCGTCTGCCAGCGGACTTCCGCGATGCGCCCCTCGCGCACGCGGATCATGATCCGCATCCGGTCGCCGCACACCGGGTTCGCGACCGTCGCCTCGCCGTCCGGGTCTTCCATCTCCCCGGCGTTCCGCGGATGTTCGAAGTGTTCGATGACGAGCGGGGAGTACTGGGCCATGGCATGCGCCCTACACCAATCCGAGCGCGCGGAACACCTCTTCGAACGCGCTCAGGCTGTTGGGGTTGAAGTGCGGTAGCGTGAATCGGACCCTTCCGTCCTGGCCGATGACGACGACCCCGCGGCGCGACTTTCCTTCGTCGGGGTCCCAGAAGCCGTACGCCTTCACCGCCTCCCCGTAGAAGTCGCTGATGAGCGGGAAGGGGAAGCGGTCCCGCTCCTGGAACCGTTGGTGCGAGTAGATGCCGTTCGTGTTAATGCCGAAGACCTGGACGCCCGCCTCGGCGAGCAGCTCATGCTCCTGGGCGAAGGCCTTCAGTTCGCTCGTGCAGACCGGCATCCCGTCGTCCTGGTAGAAGACGAGCAGGACCGGGCCCTTTGCGAGAAGGTCGTGCAGCCGCACCGCCAGCTGCGAGCCGTCGGTCGCCACCGCGGGGAGGGCGAAGTCGGGGGCGGTCTCTCCCGGCTCGATGGGCCGGTCGCGGAAGGTTGTCGGTGCAGAATCGCTCATGGCTCCTCCTCGAATCCGGGCGGCGGGCCGGCGATGCCCCGGAGTCCGGCAATCACGCGGATGCGACCGAGGCCGGCGCTGTCCGTAAGCTGCTCGAGCGCCCGCCGCCGCACGAAGTACTCCTGGAGGTCGTGGCGCACCGCTTCCACGAGCTGCTGCGCACCGAGAGCGTACAGGAACTCCCGCTGGGTGCGGGGGCCCCAGGTCTCCATCGCTTCTGCCTCGAGCGCGGCGAGCAGTTCGTCGAGGTTCACATGGGCGGTAAGGTCCTGCTCCCCCACGTGGACGTACGGGTCGGTGTGCGCTGTGTGGCGGTAGAAGCAGAGCAGGGTGCCCTGCGTCCGCCACGGGGCCCACAGCTCGTCTCGCGGATAGCCGTAATCGAAGACGAGCACCGCTCCCCTGCGGACGAAGCGTGCCATGGCGCGCATCGTCCCGTACGCGAGCGGGCTCACCTCGAATCGGCCGGCGGGAGGGGCACCGTCGATGGTGGCGATGCGGCCGCGCACTTCGACGAAGCGCTTCCCGTCCCAGGCAACCATCACCTCGGCCGGGCCGCGTTCGGTCACCTCGAAAAGTTGGACCGGCAGCGCGTCGAAGAACTCGTTCGCGATAACCGCCCCCGCCTCGGCCGGTTCCTCCGGTTCATCGAGCCAGGTGACCCGGGGATCCTTCCCGCGCGCTCCTCGCTCGATCGCCAGGTATCGGATGGCCGCCGCGAACTCCGGGTCACGGCCTTCCGCCCAATCGAGGACCGCGCGGGCGAGGTGCCCCTCCCCGGCGCCGGGCTCGAAGATGGCGAACGGAGCCGGACGCCCGAGCTGCTCCCAGACCCACCGGCACCAGGCTCCCACGGCCCAGCCGAACAGGGGATGGATGGATGGGCTGGTAAGGAAGTCCCCCTGCCGGCCGATGCGGCCAGGCTTGCAGTAGTAGCCGTGCTCGGGGTGGTAGAGCGCCAACTCCATGAAGCGCTGGAATGGGATGGGCCCGCCGGCCATCTCCGCGATGATGGCGCGCACGAGCTGCGGGTTCCCCAGGGCCGCAAGTCCAGGGTCGAGGTCGAGTGGCATATCTCCGCGATCTACGGTACGCTGACGCGCCATCCGGGAGCCACTGGAATCCGGTTCGTATCCGTTTCGGCGTCACCGTTCCAGGCTCCCGAGCCACCGCTGGGGGGAAACTTATGAGCGCAACCGAACAGTGCGAAGAGCTCATGGATGCAGCCGTGCGCAACCTCGGCCTCGCGCTCGCCATCTTCGACCCGCTCCGCTTCCGCGCTTGGGCCGAGCTTGGGCTTACCACCGCCCAGCTGCGGGTCCTCTTCCTCATCCGCGCCAAGCCGGGTGTGACTGCCGGCCAGCTCGCCACCCGCCTCGGCGTGACGCCGCCCACCATCTCCGGCATCATCGACCGCCTCGTGCGCCTCGAGCTCGTCCGCCGCGAGGACGACGCCTGCGACCGCCGCCTCGTGCGCAACTTCCTGACCGAGGCGGGAGAGCGGTGCTGCTCCCGAATGGCCCGCGGCGGCGATGCCTTCACGCGTCGTATCCTGTCAGAAATGACCGTGGCCGATCTCGAGGCGCTCAACCGCGGTCTCCGCGCCTTCATCGAGGCGAGCGAGGCCGTGGCCCGAGCCGAACCGAATCTGGCTGCGGTCGTGATGCCAGGAACGAGCAGCGAATGACGGAGACGACCCGCCGAGTCCGAACCATCGACCTCGAAGACCCCTTCGTCCCCTCCTTCGAGGGGATGTGCGAGCTCCTCCTCGTCCGCCACGGCGAGCAAGCCTTTCGCGACAACATCCCCCTCGGGGAGGCGGTGGATGCCCCGCTTTCCGAGCTCGGGTGGAAGCAGGCTCGTGCCCTGGGCGAGCGGTTGGCGAAGGCGCGCATCGGTGCTGTCTACACCAGCCCCCTTCGCCGCGCCTACGACACGGCTATGGAGGTCGCGAAGCACCACGGTCTCACGCCGATTGTCCGGGATGACCTCCGCGAAATCGACCTCTGGCAACGGGCCCCGCAAGACAAGGGCCTCCTCGACCTCTTCAGCCGCGACGAGCTCGTCGCCATTTATCGCGAGGTAGCGCGTGCCCGCCGGCACGATGCCTGGCCCTACGTGGAAGATGTCGATGCCTTCCGCCGCCGGGTGGTCGCCGCCATCGACCGGATTGCAGAAGAGGGCATCGGCCATCGAGTCGTCGTGGTGTGCCACGGCGGCGTCATCAACACCTACCTCTCGCACCTGTTCGGCAGCCAGTTCGACCACCTGGTCGCGGTGCACCATACCTCCATCACCGTGGTCCGCGCCGCCGATACCCGCCGCGCGGTGCTCACCATCAACGACTACAGCCATGTCATGCCGATTCAGAGCAGCCGGAACAAACTGAACGCCTGAGGCGCTCGCGGTCGCGCACCTCTGGTACCCTTTCCGCGTGAGCCAAGTAGTGCCTCGGCAGAAGCTCTGGCTCGAGCGTGACGGCCGAATCGCCCTTTCGGACTACCGCGTGCGGCTGCTGGAGCTCATCGCCGAGCACGGGTCGCTGGCGGCGGCCGCCGAGGCCATGGGCCTCTCCTACCGCCGGGCTTGGGGGAAAATCAAAGAATTAGAAGCGAACCTCGGTGTCCGCCTCGTTGCGTCTGAAGTCGGGGGAGCCGGAGGCGGTCATACCCGGCTCACTCCCCTTGGGGAGGAGTTCGTGGCGGCCTATCGCCGATTCCAGCGCCGGCTCGAGGCCGCGCTGGGCGAAGCCTTCGCCGCCGAGCTCGAACCCGTGTTGGGAAGCCGGTTGGCGAGCGGCTAAACGCCCTCGCCCGCAGCCTGGCCCGCCGGTACGCTCCAACCATGTTGAAGGACACGTATTGCGGCGACCTGCGCGCCTCTGACGCCGGCCGCACCGTCCGCCTGGCTGGGTGGGTGCACCGGCGGCGCGATCATGGCGGGCTGATCTTCATTGACCTGCGCGACTCCCGCGGCATCGTCCAGCTCGTCTTCACACCCGACCGCCCCGACGCCTACGCCGTTGCCGACCGCGCCCGCATCGAATGGGTGTTGGCCGTCGAGGGTGAGGTCCGCCTGCGCGCCCCCAACACGGTCAACCCTCGCCTCCCGACGGGCGAGGTCGAGGTTGTCCCTACCCGGTGCGAGGTGCTCAACGAGTCGCTCACTCCGCCCTTCTACGTCAACGAGCCTGCCGACGTCGACGAGCGGGTACGGCTCACATACCGGTATCTGGATCTCCGGCGGCCGGAGGTGGCTCAGGTCATCCGCCTCCGCCACGAAGTCGTGCGCTTCATCCGCGAATTCCTCTACGCCCGCGGCTTCACGGAAATCGAAACGCCCACCCTCATCAAGTCCACACCGGAGGGGGCACGCGATTTCCTCGTTCCCTTCCGCCACCGGCCCGGCTACTTCTTCGCGCTCCCCCAGTCACCGCAGATCCTGAAGGAACTCCTCATGGTGGCGGGGTTCGAGCGCTACTTCCAGCTCGCCCGCTGCTACCGGGACGAGGACTTCCGTGCCAACCGCGTAGCGGAACACACCCAGCTCGACCTGGAGATGAGCTTCGTCGACGAATCCGACGTCATGGGGCTCATCGAGGAGTTGTACACCGAAATCACCCGTCGGTTTTCGAACGCGCGGATCCTGCGGACTCCGTTCCCCCGGCTCAACTACTTCGATTGCATGGAGCGGTACGGCATCGACAGGCCGGACCTGCGCTACGGCCTCGAACAGGTCGACATCACGGAGCCGCTACGCGGCACGGCCTTCAACGCCTTCGCCGCCGTCATCGCCGCTGGGGGAGTGGTGAAAGCGATTCGCGTCCCCGGCAAGGCCGATTTCAGCCGCCGCGAGCTCGATTCGCTCACCGAAATCGCGAAAGGGGGAGGCGCCAAGGGCCTCGCCACCATCGCCTGGCTCCCGGGAGGCGAAGTCCGCTCCCCGATCGCCAAGTTCCTCACGCCGGAGGAGATTGAAGGGATTCGAGTTCGCACCGAGGCTCGCGAGGGTGACATCGTCCTCATCGTTGCGGACGAGCGCGAGGTCGCGGCGCGGTCGCTCCACCTGGTGCGGGACGAGCTCGGCGACCGTCTCGGCCTCAAGGACCCGTCCGTGTTCGCCTTCGCCTGGGTGACCGGCTTCCCGCTGCTCGAATGGCGCCCGGAGGAAGGACGCTGGGATGCCATGCACAACCCGTTCAGCGGCTTCCGCCCCGAAGATGAGCCCCTGCTCGATACCGATCCCGGCCGGGTCATCTCTCGCCAGTACGACCTCGTGATGAACGGCCAGGAGCTTGGCGGCGGCTCCATCCGCATCCACAAGCGTGCTCAGCAGGAGAAAGTACTCGCCCTCATGGGGTATTCCAAGGAAGAGATGGAGCTCCGTTTCGGCGCCCTGCTCCGCGCCCTCGAATACGGCGCGCCTCCCATGGGCGGCATCGGTGCCGGCATCGAACGGCTCGTCATGGCGCTCGTCGGCACCGACAGCATCCGCGACGTCATCGCCTTCCCGAAGACGTCGAACGGCACCGACCCCATGCTCGGCGCGCCTTCGCCGGTCGACCCCGAGCAGCTGCGGGAGCTTGGGCTGATGCTGACGCCCGAGGCCGAACGCAACGTGCGCGAGGCGGCCGAGCTCTAGCCGCACCCGCCGGGTATACTCTTTTCCCAGCCTTGACAGGCTGCCCGAGCAGGGTCATCCCCTCCCGGGGCGGCCGTCGTACAGTAGGCGGGAAATCCCGTACCGGGGGCCTCCCGGATGTCCAACCGCGCGCTCACCCTGATGATGGGGTTCGTGGCGGCGCTCATCGTGGTTGTGGGCGCCGTGCTGGTCATCGCTCTCCTCGGAAACGGCGACGGCGAAAGTCCCGCCCCCGGTTCGCCGTCTGACGGCGGCAGCGGAGGCTCGTCCTCCACCGAAGGCTTCTGCCGCGACAACGTGCTCATCACCTTCGGTGCAGATCCCGCCTCGGTGCTCGACCCCATCCAGGTGCGCGACGAGGGCACCGCGGAGTACGTGGTGGAGATCTTCGGCGGCCTCGTCACCCTCGACTTGAACATGAAGGTGGTTCCCGATATCGCCGAGCGGTGGGAGGTCTCTCCGGACGGGCTCACCTACACCTTCCACCTCCGCGATGACGTGGTCTTCCACAACGGCCGCCGCGTCACCGCTGACGATTTCAAGTACTCCTTCGAGCGCGCAGCCGACCCCGCCAACGCCTCGCCCACTGTGTTGCTCTACCTCGGGAACATCGTCGGCGTGCGGGAGCGGTACGCCAACCAGGCCGCCGAGGTCTCCGGCGTTCAGGTCATCGACGAACGCACGCTCCAAATCCGCGTCCGCCAGCCAACCTCGTACTTCCTCGCGGAACTCACGTACCCCGTGGCGTTCGTGGTCGACCGGGAACAGATCGAGCGGGACCCGCGCAACTGGACCAGGCGGCCGAACGGGACGGGGCCCTACCGGGTGAAGGAGTTCGTCCCCGGCCAGCGCATCGTGCTCGTGCGGAACGAGCGGTACCACCTCGGGATCCCGAAGCTGGAGGAAGTGCGCTTCGACCTCGGCGGTGGTTCGCTCCTAACCCGGTACGAAAACAACGAAATCCACGTGGCCCTCGTGCCCGCCATCGAGCTCGGGGCGATCAAGGAGGGACGGAGCCCTCTGGCGAGGGAGTACGTCCCCAACCCGCGGATGGCGGTGTCGTACCTCGCCTTCAATGCCAAACAGCCGCCCTTCGACGACCCGAAGGTCCGACAGGCGCTGGCGATGACCGTCGACCGGGAGCGCATCAACGACGTGCTCCTCTTCGGCACGCAGCGTCCGGCCGACGGCATTCTGCCCCCGGAGATGCCGGGCTACGACGAAGCCATCAGCGGCTACGCCTACGACCCTGCCCGGGCCAAGCAGCTCCTCGCCGAGTCGAAGTACGCGGCCAACATGCCCCGCATCGTGCTGACGTACGCCGGCGCAGGCGGTGAGCCGCCTGATGTCCTCCTGGCGATCACCGAGGAGTGGAAGCAGCAGCTCGGGATCGAGGTCGAGCTCCAGGCGACCGAGTACAGCGCATTCCTCCGCGAGCTGCGCCGCGGGACGTTCCAGGCGTTCTCGGCGGGCTGGATCGCCGACTATCCCGACCCTGAGGACTTCCTCGACAAGCTGTTCCACTCGGAGAGCCCGCAGAACGAGATGGGGTACCGTAATCCCGAAGTGGACCGCATCCTCGAGCAGGCCCGCGGCGAACGCGACCAGGCCCGCCGGTTCGAGCTGTACCATCAGGCGGAGCGGCTCATCCTCCAGGACGCCGTCGTTATTCCCCTCTTCTGGCCGGTGGAGCACCAGCTGGTGAAGCCTTGCGTGAAGAACTGGCCTGTCGTTCCGATGACCGTGCCCAAGTACCGGTACATCGAAATCAGCCCCGACTGACGCCATGCCGCCCGGCCTTTCGGCCTACCTGATCCGACGCCTGCTCTGGACCATTCCGGTTCTCTTCGCCATCTCCTTCATCGTCTTCACCATCCTCCGGCTCGCGCCCGGAGACCCCGTCGACACGCTCTTGGGCCAGCGGTATACCGAAGAAACCGCCGCGCGGCTGCGTGCGAAGTACGGCTACGACCAGCCCCTTCTCGTCCAGTACGGCAAGTACCTTTCGAACCTGATGCGGGGCGACCTCGGCGTCTCCACACGCCACGCGGATTTCACCGTGAGCGAGGTGATCTGGCCGAAAATCAAGGTGTCGAGCCAGCTCGGCGCGATGGCCTTGGTGATCACCTTCGCCATCGGCATCCCTGTGGGGGTGTACGCAGCGCTTGCCCGCGGTACTCCGCTCGACCCCCTCACCATCGGCTTCTGGCTCGCCATCGACGCCGTCCCGGTCTTCGTCGTTATCCCCATCCTCCAATGGGTGCTGGCGGTGAAGCTCGGGTGGGTGCGCCTTGCCTGGGAAGGGGTCTGGAGCCCGAACATCATCCTGCCGGTGCTCATCATGAGCTTGCCGGGGGTGGCAGGGGTCGCGCGCTTCACCCGAGCCTCCGTCATCTCCGTCATGTCCGAAGACTACGTGCGCACGGCCCGGGCGAAGGGCCTTCCCGAGCGCTTGGTAGTGTGGAGGCACATCGCTCGGAACGCCATGCTGCCGCTCATCACCGTCATCGGCCTTTCGCTCCCGGGCATCGCCGGCGGCGCCCTCTTCGTCGAGCTCTACTTCGGCATTCCCGGTATCGCCCGCGAGGCGCTCGAGGCAGTCCTCGCTCCCGATTTCGACGTCGTCCTTGCCCTCGTGCTCTTCGGGTCGCTGCTGTTCGTGGTGGCGAACATCCTCGTCGACGTCTCCTACGCAATCCTCGATCCCCGGGTCCGAGTCCAGGCACAGCGGGGCTGAGCCGTGCAGGACGTCGCTGTGCTCGAGTTCGAAACCATCGCTCGGCCGGGCGCATCGCCCTGGCGCCGCTTTCTGCGCTCCCTCCTGCGCCGGAGGCTCGCGATGGTCGCTCTGGCGTACATCCTCCTCTTCTACGCCGCCGGGGCCTTCGCGCCGCTCGTCGCGCCCTACGACCCGAACGCCCAGAACCTGTCGGTCGAATCCAGGCTCCAGGGACCCTCGCGCGAGCATCTTCTGGGCACCGACGCGCTGGGCCGCGACATCCTCTCCCGCGTCATCTACGCTGCCCGGACCACGCTCCTCTTCACCGTCGCCGTCCTGATCACGGGCGGTCTGGTGCTCGGCTTGGGGCTCGGTCTCCTAGCCGGCTACCGCGGCGGCTGGGTCGATACCCTCATCATGCGCGTCGGCGAAGTGCTCGCCGGCATCCCCACGCTCTTCCTCATGATCGCGATCGCTGCCGCCTTCCGGACCCGCATCGACGACGCCGCCTACTGGCTAAGGCAGAACACCTTCCTTGGCCAGGACGCGAAGGCCTTCCTCGATTTCGTCATCATCGTCGGCGTGACGGTCCCCTTCGCCTGGGTCGGCACGGCCCGCATCGTTCGCAGCCAGGCGCTGGCCATCCGGGAGATGGACTACGTCCTGGCTGCCGAGGCGCTCGGCGCATCGGTGTGGCGGATCGTGACCCGCCACATCCTCCCTGGGGTCCTGCCCCTCTTCCTCGTTGGCGTCTCCGGCGGCATGGCCGCCATCGCCGGCGTCGAGGTTTCGCTCAGCTTCCTCGGCCTGGGGGTGGACCCTCCGACTGCCAGCTTCGGCACGCTCATCGGCGACGGCGCCGGGGTTCGCACCTTCCAGGCGTATCCCCACCTGCTCCTCTCCGCTACCGTGCCGGTGGTGCTCTTCTTCTTCGCCTGGAATTTGCTCGGAGACGCCCTGGTCGACATCCTCGAACCGCGGATGCAGGCGCGCTGACCCCGGTCCCTCGCACCTCCTCTGGTATACTCGGTTGTCGGAGGGCCCCCAGACGGTGAAGGTTACGCTCGAACGACTCCCCCAGAGCCGCGTCCAACTTGAAATCGAAGTCGACCCGGAGCGGGTCGAGCGCTCTCTCGAGGCGGCCTACCGCCGAATCGTTCGGCGCACGAAAATCCCCGGGTTCCGCCCCGGGAAGGCGCCCCGCGCCGTCGTTGAGCGCCTGGTGGGGCGGGAAGGACTCCTCCGCGAGGCGCTCGATGAGCTCGTGGGCGACGCCTTCGGCGAGGCGGTAGCCAGGGAGAACGTCGAGCCCATCGGCCGCCCGCACGTCGAGATCCTCGATTTGGAGCCGGTCCGCTTCAAGGCGGTGGTGCCCGTGAAGCCCACCGTCGAGCTCGGTGACTACACGTCGCTCCGCATTCCCCTGGAGCCCACTCCGGTCACCGACGAGATGGTGGAAGAGCAGCTCCTCGCTCTCCGCCGCCGGCGCGCCCTCTATGTTCCCGTGGACCGGCCCATCCGGTGGAACGACGTCGTTACCGCAGACGTGAGGGGCGCGACCGCCGAGGGCGAAACCTTCATCGAGGACGAAGCCGCCGAGTTCATCTTGCGCGAAGGGCAGACGCTCCTCATCCCCGGGCTCGCCGAGGCGTTCATCGGCATGGCAAAGGGAGATTCGAAGGAGTTGGAGCTCGAGGTCCCCGACTCCTTCTCCATCGAGCGGTTCCGGGGAAAGCGCGTCCGTCTCACCCTGACCGTTCGCGAGGTGAAGGAAGAGCAGCTTCCGGAACTTGACGACGAGTTCGCACAGCAGATCGACGCCGAGGAGTTCCCGACCATCGACGCGCTGCGGACGCGTATCCGCGCCGAGCTGGAGGAGGCGTTCCGCCGCGAGGCCGAGGAGAAGCTCCGCCTCGAAGCGCTCGATAAGCTCGTCGAGCTCTCCAAGCTCGAGTACCCGGAGCTGCTTGTCGAGCACGAAATCGACCACATGGTGCGGGAGATGGCGGGCGACGACCGCCAGGCCTTCCTTGCCGAGCTGCGCCGCATCGGGCGGAGCGAGGCGGAGTTCCGCGCCTCCCTCCGCGAGGCAGCAGCCCGCCGCGTCGAGCGCTCGCTGGTCTTCGAGGCTTTCGCCGAGCGGGAAGGGATCGAAGTGAGCGACGACGAGGTCACCGCTGAAATCGAGCGGCTCGCTGGCGACCGGGAGCCTGAGCGCAGCCGCTTCATCGAGGTTTTCTCCGACCCGCGGGGCCGTGAAGCTATCCGCAACCAGCTCTACCGGCGCAAAACGCTCGAGCGGCTGCAGGCGGTCGTCACCGGCACCGACGGCGCCCCGGCCGCGGCAGAGGAGGCATCCGCGTGACCGAGCGCCCCGTGATCCATCCCCTGGTCCAGGCCGTCATCCCGATGGTCATCGAGTCCGGCCCACGCAGCGAGCGGGCCTTTGACATTTTTTCGCTCCTGCTGAAGGAGCGGATCGTCTTTCTGGGGACTCCGATCGATGATCAGGTTGCGAACCTGATCGTCGCCCAGCTGCTGTACCTGCAGCGGGAAGATCCGGAGCGCGATATCAGCTTGTACATCCATTCTCCGGGGGGCGTCATCAGCGCCGGCCTCGCGATTTACGACACCATGCAGCTCATCCAGCCGGACGTCTCCACCATCGCAGTCGGCCAGACGGCCTCCATGGCGACGGTACTCCTCGCCGCCGGGGCTCCGGGCAAGCGGTACGCGCTGCCCAACGCGACAGTGCACATGCACCAGGCGCTTGGTGGTGCGCGCGGGCAGGCTGCCGATATTGAAATTGCGGCGAAGGAGATCCTTCGCAACAACGAAATCATCCGCAACCTCATCTCGAAGCACACCGGTCAGCCCCCCGAGAAGGTCGCCCGGGACTTCGACCGAGACTTCTACCTCGACGCCCAGGGGGCCAAGGAGTACGGATTCGTCGATGAACTGCTGATGCCGCCCGCCGAGAAGACTGCGGAAAAGCGCTGAGGGGGTTCAACGTTGGCCGGCAACCGCACCAACCGCGTCCAATACCACTGCTCGTTCTGCGGCAAGAACCAGGACCAGGTTCGCCGGCTCATCGCTGGCCCCGGGGCAGTCTACATCTGCGACGAGTGCGTCGACCTCTGCCGCGAGATCATCGAGGAGGAAACGGGGCCTGCCTCGTCGCAGGCTAGGGGGCGCGCGGCCGGGGCGCCCGCCGCCTCTATCCCCCCGCCGAAGTACATTTACGAGCACCTGAACGAGTACGTCGTCGGCCAGGAGCACGCCAAGAAGGTGCTCTCGGTGGCCGTCTACAACCACTACAAGCGCATCAACTCCATCGGCAGCAGCGACGTCGAACTGGAGAAATCGAACATCCTCCTCGTCGGCCCTACCGGCGTGGGGAAGACGCTGCTCGCCCGCACCCTCGCCAAAATTCTTGACGTTCCCTTCTCCGTGGCCGATGCCACGGCCCTGACCGAAGCAGGGTACGTGGGCGAAGACGTCGAGAACATCCTCCTCCACCTCATCCAGGCGGCCGACTACGACATCCAGCGGGCCGAACGGGGCATCATCTATATCGACGAGATCGACAAGATCGCACGGAAGGGCGACAACCCCTCCATCACCCGGGATGTCTCGGGCGAGGGCGTCCAGCAGGCGCTGCTGAAGATCATCGAGGGTTGCATCGCCAACGTCCCGCCCCAGGGCGGCCGCAAACACCCCCATCAGGACTTCATCCAGATCAACACCCAGAACATCCTCTTCATCTGCGGCGGCGCCTTCGAAGGGCTCGAGAACATCATCGAGAAGCGCCTCACGCGCGACCACGTCCGCATCGGTTTCACCGCCGACCGCGGCTTCAAGGGCCCGAAGCGCACCGACGAGCTCCTCCGACACGTTACCCACGACGACCTCCTCGCCTTCGGGCTCATCCCAGAGTTCGTCGGCCGTCTTCCCATGGTCGTGCCGCTGCAGTCGCTCGACCGTGACGCGCTCATCCGCATCCTTACCGAGCCGAAGAACGCGCTCATCAAGCAGTACCAGCGGTACTTCGCCATGGACGGCGTGGAGCTTGTGTTCACCGATGACGCCCTTCGCGCCATCGCTGACGAAGCGCTGCGCAAGAAGACCGGTGCGCGGGGGCTCCGCTCCGTGCTCGAGGATCGCCTGCTCGACGTGATGTACGAAATCCCCGGCCGCACCGAAATCGTGAAGTGCGTCGTCAACGCCGACGTCATCCTCAAGCGGCAGCGGCCGATTCTGCTGACACGCGGCGGTCAGCCGGTCGAGCTCGAGACATCGCCCATCGAAAAGATCCGCGGCGAATCGGCCTGAACCTCGGCGGGGTTGGCACGGGCCGGCAGCACGCGTAGGCTCGTGCCGAGTCCGTCGGCAAGGGTTCGCCGTGCTCACCGCTGTCGACCGCGTGATCCTCGCTGCCGAGGATCCCAGAACCGCCGCCAGGCCCTTCGAGGAACTCCTCGGCGCTGCAATAGCAGGCGCACGGTCCAGCGCGGTGCTCGGAGGAGAAGGGCTCGTCCTGCGCCTCGGGACGAGCGAAGTCGAAATCTTCCGTCCCACCGGACCGGGACCCTTGCACGATTTCGCGGCCCGGTGGGGTCAGGGCTTAGCCGCCGTAGGCTTCGCCACCGCAGACCTGCCCAGCCTCGAGCGGCGCTTGCGGGAGCGAGGCGTGGCCATTCAGGACGACAACGGGCGCCTCTTCATACCCGCCGAGGCCACCTTCGGAATGCCCTGCCTCGTGGTGCCCGAAGAGCAGCGCGAGCCCGCCGGCGTTGTGCGGAACCTGTACGAAGTGACGAACGTCGTCGACGACTGGCGCGCCGCCGAGATTCGATACGCCGACCTCTTCGGGCTCGACCGCAGCGCGTTCTGCCCCATTCGCAGCGACCGTTGGGGATACGAAGGCATCCTGACGCTCTTCGACCCTCGCCGGCTACACCGCATCGAGATCACGCAGCCCTGGGGCGACGGCGCCATGGCCCGCTTCCACCGCCGGCGCGGGCCCTCTCTCTACATGTGCTTCGCCGAAGCCGACGAGATCGCTCCCATTGCGGAACGGCTGCAACGGTCGGGCGCGCGCTTCGCCTGGGAGGATGAGCGCGACCCCTCGGCGGGCCTGTTCGTCCACCCGAGCGCGCTCGCCGGGATGCTGATGGGCATCAGCCGCACCCACCGCGCCTGGACCTGGAGCGGGCACCCGGAGTGGGCAGTCTCTGGCCCTCCCGAGCGCTAGCCCGAGGCTGCGAGCACGGATACGGCCGTGATGACGAATCCGAGCACGGAAGCGACGATCGCCGGGTCGGTGAAGAGGATGCGGTCCGGCGCGTCACCGGCGCGCGGCCCGGCGAGCAGGTAGAGGTAGCGGAAGATCGCGAAGGCAACGAAGGGCACCGTCAGGGCCATTGCCCCGTTGCTCGGCACGTTCGCCGACTCGATGGAGTAGAGCGCATACGACACGAGCGCCGCTCCCGCGCTGACCGTGAGCATCTGGTCGAGCACGACAGGAGGGTACTTCGCCAGTGCCGGCCGGTGATTCCCCGCATCCTCTCCCAACGCGCGCGCCTCTGCCCACCGCTTGCTCACAGCGAGGAACCACGCTGCTGATGCCGAGCAGACGTAGAGCCACGGACTGATGGCCACATCGATGACCACCGCCCCGGCGGCCGCCCGCATCACAACGCCCGCGGAGAGGATGAGCACGTCGACCACAGGCATCGCTTTCAGGGCGAACGTGTAGGCGAGCATGCCCCCCGCGTATCCGGCGAGCATCGCTCCTCCTTCGAACGAGGCAGCGAATCCCGTTGCGAGCCCCCCTGAGACAAGCACGGCGGCTGCGGCGGTGGCCAGCCCCGGGCTGAGCTCGCCTGCTGCCAGGGGCCGCGTGCGCTTCCGGGGATGGAAGCGGTCAAAGGGGGCGTCGCGGAGGTCGTTAACCAGGTAGACGCCGCTGGCAGCGAGACACCATGCAACGAAGAGCAGGGCGACACGCCCCGCGAGCGGCTGCCACGACTCCGGGGCGCGGGGCGTCCATGCATCGCCGACGCTGAACAGCAGCGCTGCGAAGACGATAAGGTTCTTCGGCCACTGGAACGGCCGCACGGCGGACACGAGGGCGCGGAGCTGCGCACCCGGCCGTGCCGCCTCGCGGCTCAGCGTTCCTGCGCGATCGCTGCCCATTGACCCTTGACCGCCCGTGCAAGGTCGTCGGTCCCGACCGCGAAAACGGCGTTGGGAGTGCCTGCAGCTGCCCAGACCCTCCCGTATCGGCGCAGGCTCTCGTCGACGATCACATCGAACGGCTCGCTGTGGCCCACCGGAGGCACGCCGCCCACGTCGTACCCGGTCGCTGCTCGGACCTCCGCCGGGGTCGCCATTCGCACCCGCTTCCGCGGCATGCCAAGGATTCGCGCCAGACGCGCCGGGTCCACGCGCCGGTCGCCGGCGGCCAGAACGAGGACGTAGCGGCCATCGGCAACGAACACCAGCGTCTTCACGATCTGGCCGAGTTCGCAGCCGACCGCTGCCGCTGCCTCCTCCGCCGTGCTCGTCGGCTGGCTGAAGACGATGGGCTCGCTGGGGATTCCCAGCTCGCGCAGCGCGGCCGCGACACGGGCGACGGCTGCCTCCTCCATGGCCTCCAAGCTTACGCGACGGCGCGCTCCTGCTCACATGCCCTGGGGTCGACCATCTTGTCACCCTGCCCCGGCGAGCCCTAGCCTTGGGCCGTGACCGCAGCCAAGCGCGTACGCGCCGATGTCCTCTTGGTGGAGCGGGGCCTGGCGGAGAGCCGCGAACAGGCCCAGCGAATCATCGCCGCAGGAAGGGCGCGCGTGGGCACGCAGGTCCTCGTAAAGCCGAGCACGCCGCTTCCCGCCGATGCCCCCGTCGAGCTCGTGGAGCCCGTTCGGTTCGTCTCCAGGGGCGGCTACAAGCTCGAGGCCGCACTGGAGGCGTTCGGCATCGACGTCCGCGGCCTGCGCTGCCTCGACATTGGCGCGGGGACGGGGGGCTTCACCGACTGCCTGCTGCAGCGCGGCGCGCGCGAAGTGGTTGCAGTCGACGTCGGCCGCGGCCAGCTGCACGCCCGCCTCCGCTCCGACCCCCGCGTGGTCGTCCTCGAGGGGGTGAACGCCCGCGAGCTGCCCGACGTCGGGCCGGTCGACTTCGTGACCGCCGACGTCTCCTTCATCTCGCTCCGGCTCGTTCTGCCGGCGGTTGCCCGGCGCGTGCCCCCCGGCACGCCCTGCGTCGTACTCTTCAAGCCCCAGTTCGAAGCCGGCCGAGGGCGAGTGCCCCGCGGCGGGGTCATTCGTGATGAGGCGCTTCGCCAATCCCTCGCCGAGGAGTTCGCTGCGTGGGCCGCCTCCGCGGGCTGGGAGGTAGTGGGGCGAATTCCGTCGCCCATCCCGGGCGCCGACGGGAATCGGGAGGAGCTGTTCTGGCTTCGGACGCCCTGCCAGGAGGCCCGGCCGTGCTAGAACGAGTGGTCGTGTTCCACCATCCGCGCAGCGAAGGCGCAGCGGCGCTCTCCCGGCAGCTCGCAACCGAGCTCGAACGCCACGGGGTGGAGACGTTCGTCGCTGACGCCTGGGAGCAGGCTGGCGCCGCCCACGTGGAACGGGCGAGCCTGGTCGTGTGCATCGGCGGCGATGGGACGGTCCTCCGCGCCGCACGCGTGGTCGTTCCCCACGCCACGCCCATCCTCGGGGTCAATATGGGCCGGCTGGGATTCCTCACCGACATGAGCCCGCGGGATCTCTTCACCCACTTCGAGCGCATCCTCGCCGAGGAGTGGCGGATCGAGGAGCGGGTCATGGTCCGGGCCGACGTCGTCGACGGGCCGGGAGCGGAACCCCTCACCTTCCACGGGCTGAACGACATCGTCCTCAGCCGCGAACACGTCGGGCGGCCCATCTACATCGATGTGCGCATCGACGGGGCGCGCGTGGCGGTGTACCGCTGTGACGGCATCATCGTCGCCACCCCCACGGGGTCGACCGGCTACTCCCTCGCCGCGGGCGGACCGATCATGGCACCCACGGAACACCACCTCGTGCTCACGCCGGTCTCCGCGCACCTCGCGCTAGGACGCTCGATCGTCCTCCAACCGGACTCCGTCGTCGAGCTGCGCGTCGCCTCGGAGCACGACGGCATCCTCTCCGTCGACGGGCAGGAGGACCTGCCGGTGAGCAACCGGGTGCGGGTGTTCGTCCGGCTGAGCGAACACGTCACCCGCTTCGTACGCTTCCGCGACCCGTCGTCCTTCTATGCCGAGCTCGCCGAAAAGCTCGAAGGCACGCTTTCGAGCCCGATGAGCACCGGTGTTTGAAGAACTCGTCATTGAGAACTTCGCGGTTGCCCGCTCGGTGCGGCTCGCCCTCGGGCCGGGCCTCACGGTCTTCACCGGCGAAACCGGTGCCGGGAAATCGCTCATCGTTGACGCACTCGCCTTCCTCCTCGGCGCCCGCCGCGGCCGCGAGGCGATCGCCGCGGGAGCCTCCCAGGCGACGGTTCGTGCCCGGGTCCGTATCGGCGGCACCGTGCGCACCCTCGAACGGAGCATCGCCCTCTCGGGCCGTTCCCGGGCGATGCTCGACGGCGAGCCTTTGACGCTCGAAGCGCTCCAGGAGCTCGGGAGCCAGCTCGCCGATATCCACGGCCAGGCTGAGCAGCTCGCCCTCCTTCGCCCGTCTGTCCAGCTGGCTTTCCTCGATGCCTACGGCGGCCTCGAAGGCCAGAGGGAGGAAGCGGCTCGGCTCGCGCGGGAGCTGCGCGCCATGCGCCGCCGGCTCGAGGCGCTCCGCTCCGACGCTCGCGAACGCGAACGCCTGCTCGATCAGCTCCGGTACGAGGTGGCGGAGATCGAACGCGCCGAACTGCGACCCGGAGAGGACGCCGCCCTGCGCGAGGAGCTCTCGCGCCTCGCCAACATCGAGCGCCTGCGCGAGGCGGCGGTAGAGCTGGCCGAGGCGCTCGACTCCCCCGCCTTCGACGCCGCCTTCGCGGCCGCCCGCACCATCGCCGAACGCGACCCCGGTGCGAGCGAGGTGCGCGATCTTGCCCTTGTCCTCGAGGAGACCGCGACCGAGCTCCGCCGTGCTGTCCGCCGGTACGCCGAGGGGCTGGAGGCCGATCCCGAGCGGCTCGCGGCTCTCCAGGAACGCCTGGACCTCATCGCTCGGCTCCGGCGGAAGTACGGTGAGACGATCGAGGAGGTGCTGGCCTACCTCGCCGCGGCGAGCGAGCGGCTCGCGGCGCTCGAAAGCGCCGAGGAATCCGCGGAGGGGCTGCAGCAGCGCGAGGCAGAGCTCTGCCGGAGTCTGGCGGCGGCTGCCGAGCAGCTTTCGGCCGTCCGGCGGCAGGCCGCGGCGCGCCTCACTGCGGCCGTGGCTGCCGAGCTGGCGGAGCTCGCCATGCCCCACGCCGCTCTGGCTGTCGGCTTCTCCTGCAGCGATGCTCCGGATGGGGTGCCAGTCAGGCTGCCGGACTACGAAGTGGTCGACCCCTCCTCGTCTCCGCTTCCCCTTGGTGATGCAGAGGCGGCCCCGCGCGCGTTCAGCGAATCCGGCGTCGACCGGGTGGAATTCTTGGCTTCGTTCAATCCCGGGGAGGTCCCGCGGCCGCTGTCAGCGGTGGCCAGCGGCGGCGAAACCTCGCGCTTCCTCCTCGCCCTGACGGCCGTTTTCGGCAGTGCGTCCCCGTCGCGCACCATCGTGCTCGATGAGGCGGACGAAGGTGTGGGCGGCCGGGCGGGCGCGCTCGTCGGGCGGGCCCTGCGCCGCCTGGCCCAGCGGCATCAGGTGCTGTGCATCACACATCTCCCGCAGGTGGCGGCCTTCGGCGACCGTCATTTCGTCGTGGCGAAGCAAACCGACGGCCGGCGAACGTGGAGCGAGGTGCGGGAGGTGACGGGCTCCGAACGGCTGCGCGAGCTCGCGGCGATGCTCGGCGGGCCCACGGAAGCCAACCTCCGCGCTGCCGAAGAGCTGCTCGCGGCTGCAGCCGCTCGATGACCCCTCGGCCCCCAAGCTCAGGCGTACCGCTGCTCTTTCCAGGGGTCGCCGTACATGTGGTAGCCGTACGTCTCCCAGAATCCCGGCCGGTCGTGGTCGAGGAACTGGAGGCCTCCGACCCACTTCGCGCTCTTCCAGAAGTACAGGTGGGGCACCACCAGGCGCATGGGCCAGCCGTGCTCCGGCGTGAGCGGCTGACCGTTGTGGCTGTGGGCGAAGAGCACCCCGTCGCGGAGAAGGTCTTCGAGCGGGATGTTCGTGGTGTAGCCGCCGTAGCAGTGGACCATCACGTACTTCGCTTCGGGAAGCGGCTTCACCGCCTCGTAGACCGCCCGGAACGGCACGCCCTCCCACTCGTTGTCGAACTTGCTCCAGGTGGTGACGCAGTGGATGTCGCTGACATCCTTCACCTGGCCGAGGGCGTTGAACTCCTCCCAGGTAAAGGTCCGCTCTTGCGGTACGAGCCCCCACACGTGGAAGCGCCACGTCTTCAGGTCGAGCCGTGGGATGCTCCCGTAGTGGAGCACGGGCCAGCCGGTGGTGAGGTGCTGGCCGGGCGGAAGCCGCGGCCTCCCGTCGGGACGAAGTTCGCGGGTTGGGTCAGCGGTGCGCATCGAACGGCTCCTTCCGCGCTGCCGCGTTCAATTGCAGCCTAGCTTGCCGGGCTCGAGGCGGGCAACGCCTCCGCCGCGCTGCGTTCCCTACCGAGCGCCTTGCGAACCCGAGGCGCCACCTCTCCGCCGTACAGCTCGATGGCGCGGAGGACATGGCGGTGGGGGATGGTCCCGACGGTTAGCTGCAGGAGGAAGCGCTCGTGGCCGAACAGCTCGTGCTGGCGGAGGATCTTCTCCGCCACCTCATCGGGGGTGCCCACGAAATCGGCACCGTGCGGTCCCCGGCCGGCCTCGAACGCTTCCCTCGTGAGCGGCGGCCATCCCCGTTCCGCTCCGATTCGGTCCATCTGCAGCTTGAACGCAGGGAACGCGATATCGGCAGCCTTCCGCGAGGAGTCGGCGATGAACCCGTGGGAGGCGATGCCGACCTTCGGGCGCTGGTTCGATTCGGCCGCAGCCGCCCGGTAGAGCTCGACGAGCGGTCGGAACCGCGCCCACCGGCCTCCGATGATCGCCAACATCAGCGGTAGGCCGAGAACTCCGGCCCGGACGAAGGAGTGAGGCGAGCCTCCGGCCGCGACCCACACCGGGAGCGGCTGCTGGACGGGGCGGGGGTAGACGCCGCGGTCGTGGATGGGCGGGCGGTGCTTGCCGTTCCAGGTGATCCGCTCCTGTTCGCGCAGCTCCAACAGGAGCAACAGCTTCTCTTCGAACAGCTCGTCATAATCGGACAGGTCGTAGCCGAAGAGGGGAAAGGATTCGAGGAACGACCCACGGCCGACCATGATTTCCGCCCGGCCGTCCGAGATCAGGTCGAGGGTCGCGAATTGCTGGAACACCCGCACCGGGTCGTCGGAGCTGAGCACGGTCACCGCGCTCGTGAGGCGGATGCGCGAAGTACGCGCGGCCGCGGCCGCGAGGATCACGGAGGGCGCCGAGGCGATGTATTCCGGGCGGTGGTGCTCCCCGACGCCGAAGACGTCGAGGCCCGCCTGGTCCGCAAGCTCGACCTCTTCGAGCAGACGGCGCATGCGCTCCCGAGGAGAGATCCGACTCCCCGTTTCGGGGTCGATGGTGCAGTCGCCGAAGGTGTAGATGCCGAGTTCCACGGTCGATATGCCTTTCTGCGGCCCGAGAGCGCACGCTTACGGAAGGTAAGTCTTCCTCCCCATGGTATCACGCTGGGGGTATAACGTCGGGGCCGCCTCGCCTTCGGTAGGATGAAGTCGTGTCCTCCGACGACTCTGCGCCCTTTGCTGCCGTTCGTGCTCAGCTCGCCCAGCGCACGCGCCGCTCGGACCTCTGGCTGCTGGCGATTGCCGGTGGCGTCGTGGTACTCGACCAGGCGACGAAGGCTGGGGTGCGGGCGTGGCTCGCCCTGGAAGAATCGTGGCCGGCCCACGACTGGCCCCTCCGCCTCGTGCACTTCACGAACACCGGCGCAGCCTTCGGGCTCTTCCAGAACGCCGCCCCGCTGCTGGCGGTAGCGAGCCTCGCCGGCATCGCGCTCATCCTCGCCTATCTGTTCAGCCCGGAGTTCGCCCAGACGCCCATCCGCCTCGCCCTCTCCCTGATACTCGGAGGAGCGCTGGGCAACCTTATCGACCGCGTAACGCGGGGCGAAGTGGTGGACTTCATCAAAGTGCCGCAGTGGCCCGCTTTCAACGTGGCCGACTCGGCCATTACCATCGGCGTGACGCTCCTGCTATGGATGACGGTGTTCGGAAGGTCCGACCCGGCGAGCGGATCTGCTTCACCGCCCTCCGCCGAGGACGGGTCGACTCCCTCGTAGCCCGGGAAATTCCCGCCCTCAGTCGGGCGAGGGCTCAGCGCCTCGTCGCCGAGGGCCACGTGCGGATCGGCGGCCTGCCTGTGGAGAAATCCCGCGTCGTAGAGCCTGGCGAGCTGGTGGAGGTGTACGTTCCCGCCCGCCATGTCTCTCCTGAGCCGCTGCCGTTCGACCTTCCAATCCTGTACGAAGATGAAGCCGTATTGGCCATCGACAAGCCCGCTGGGATCGCCACGCACGGCGCTCCGGGGGACCTGCGTCCCAGCGTCGTGTGGTGGTTCGTGCAGCGTTTTCCCAGACTGGCGGAGACCTTCGATGCCGACCGTCCGGGCATCGTCCACCGTCTCGACAAGGGCACCAGCGGGGTCCTGCTGCTGGCGAAGACGCCCGCCGCCCAGATGGCCCTCAACCGCGCCTTCGAGCAGCGGCGGGTCCAGAAGGAGTACCTCGCTCTCTGCGACGGCCTTCCGCCCCGCGAGCGGGCGGTGATCGACGCGCCCATCGGACGCCACCCCGGCGACCGTACGCGGATGGCGGTCACCATCCGCGGCCGGGAAGCGAGGACAGAGTACGCCGTTCTCGGGGCAGGTCAGGGCAAGTCCCTCCTCCTCGTACGGCCGCTCACCGGGCGGACGCATCAGATCCGCGTTCACCTGGCGGCGATCGGTACCCCCGTGGCCGACGATCGCGTCTACGGCCGGCGCGCCGGTGAACGTCCGCTACTGCACGCGTACCGGCTCCTCGTGCCTCACCCCCTGGGCGGGATCCTCGACGTCGCCGCGCCGCTGCCCGACGATTTTTGGGCAGCAGCGGTGGACGCAGGGCTCGCCGAGGTCGCCCGTCCCTACCGCCAGCCGCCGCCCCCGCGGCGCATCCAGGAGGCTTCGTGACCGAACAACCTGTCCGCACGCGGTATGCCCCCAGCCCGACCGGCGACCCCCACGTCGGGAACATCCGGACGGCGCTCTTCGCCTGGGCGCTGGCCCGTCGCACCGGCGGCCAGTTCCTCCTGCGCATCGAAGACACGGACCGCACGCGCTACGTGCCCTCCTCCCTCGAGGCCATCTACGAAAGCCTTCGCTGGCTCGGGCTCGATTGGGACGAAGGCCCCATCGTGGGCGGCCCTTACGCCCCGTACATCCAGTCGGAGCGGCTTCCCTACTACCACGAGGTCGCGAACCGGCTCCTCGCCGAAGGGAAGGCGTACCGCTGCTTCTGCACCATGGAGCGGCTCGATGCCCTGCGCGCGGAGCAGCAGCGCCGCAAACAGCCGCCGGGGTACGACGGCCTCTGCCGTTCGATCCCGCCTGCCGAGGCCGAGGCCCGAGCCGGCGAGCCCCACGTTATCCGCTTCAAGATGCCGCGCGAGGGCCAGACGGTGCTCCGCGACGCGATCCGCGGTGAAGTGGTTTTCGAGAACGCCCTCCAGGACGATTTCGTCCTCCTGAAGTCCGATGGCTTTCCCACCTACCACCTCGCCGCCATCGCTGACGACATCGCCATGCGCATCACCCACGTCATCCGCGGGGAGGAATGGCTCTCGTCGGCGCCCAAGCACATCCGCCTCTACGAGGCGCTCGGCGCGCCGGAACCCGTTTGGGCGCACCTCCCGGTGATCCTCGGCACCGACCGCAAGAAGCTTTCGAAGCGTTCGGGCGATACCTCCGTCCTGGAGTACCGCGAGAAGGGCTACCTGCCGGAGGCGATGGTGAACTTCCTCGCCCTGCTCGGTTGGTCGCTCGACGACAAGACTACCATCGTGGACCGCGAGACGTTCGTGCGGAACTTCTCGCTCGAGCGCGTGGGCGCGAACCCTGCCGTCTTCGACATCGAGCGGCTCGACTACCTCAACGGCTACTACATCCGCGCGATGTCCCCCGACCGCTGGGCGAAGACGGTGGCCGAATGGTGCGAAACGCACCTGCCATCCTCCATCCCGAGGCCCCTCGACCGCTCGCTGTTCGAGGCCGTGGCCCCCCTTCTCCAGGAGCGGGTGACGCGCTTGGCCGACATCGACGACCTCGTGCTCTTCCTCTTCACGGAGCGTGCCCCCGAATACGAGCCGGACCTGCTCGTCGAACGCCTCGGCGGTGACCGCGACTTCGCCCTTCGCGTGGTGGACGCGGCGCTGCTCGCGCTCGATGCCCTCTCCCCTCACGAGTGGACGCGGGAGCGGGTGGAAGGTGCGGTGCGCAGTCTCGAATCGGCGCTGGGGGCAAAGTTGCGGAAGTTCGTCGCCGTGCTCTACGTGGCCGTCATGGGCCGGCCGCAGGGGATCCCGCTCTTCGACTCGATGGTGCTCTTGGGCCGGGAGCGTACGCTCCTCCGCCTGCGCGAAGCGCGGGCGAAGCTCGAACGCATGCACGGCTGACCCGGGTCGCCGATTGACAGCCACCTACCGGTCGGAAAAGATGCCCCTGGCAACTCACATCGACCGGGAGGGTTCGGATGCGTGCCAAGGCGGCCGTCATGTACGGCGTCAACCAGCCGCTCGTCATCGAAGAGATCGAACTCGACTCGCCTCGGGCCGGCGAGGTGCTCGTCAAGACGGGGGCGAGCGGGGTCTGCCACTCGGACCTGCACTTCATGGAGGGCTCCTACCCCACCGCCACGCCCATCGTGCTCGGCCACGAATCAGCGGGAACCGTGGTTGAAGTCGGTGAGGGCGTCACCAACGTGAAGCCCGGGGACCGCGTGGTGGTGGCCTTCGTGGCCTCGTGCGGGCACTGCGCGAACTGCGTCACCGGCAAGCCCTACCTCTGCGAAAACACCCAGGCGCTGGGCCGCGCCGACCGCGTGCGGCTGAAGGGCCAGCCCATCCCCCAGTTCGCCAACATGTCGGCCTTCGCCGAATACCAGCTCGTGAGCGCGAACGCCTGTGTCAAGGTCCCCGACGGCGTGCCCCTCGAGGCCGCCGCCCTCGTCGGGTGCAGCGTGATGACCGGCGTGGGCGCGGTCGCCAACACCGCCAAAGTGCCCGTCGGCGCGACGGTCGCGGTGGTCGGCTGCGGCGGCGTCGGGCTCAACATCATCCAGGGGGCCCGGCTTGCGGGCGCGTCGCGCATCATCGCCATCGACATCGTGGAGAGCAAGCTCGCGGCGGCGAAGGAGTTCGGCGCCACCGACGTGATCGATGCCTCCTCGAAGGACCCGGTGGCCGAAGTCATCCAGATGACGGGCGGGGGTGTCGACTTCGCCTTCGAGGCCATCGGCCTCGCCAAAACCGCCGAGCAGTGCTTCGCGATGATCAAGCGGGGCGGGCGAGCGGTCGTCGTCGGCATGATCCCCGTGATGCAGCAGGTCAGCCTGCCGGGATTCGGCTTCCTCCAGGAGAAAGGCATCATCGGCAGCTTCTACGGATCGACCCGCCAGACGTACGACATGCCATGGCTGATGGAGCTGTACCGCCAGAAGCGCCTCAAGATCGACGAGCTCATCTCGCGCCGCTGGAAGCTCGAGGAGATCAACGAGGCGTACGCGGCGCTCAAGCGCGGCGAGGTGAACCGAAGCGTAATCGTCTTCGATTAGCCTGGGACACCGCTCCGGCTGACGCGCAGAAAGGGGTCGGGCGTGCGGCCCGACCCCTTTCGCTCACCTGCTGCGCCCCCCGACCTTCAGCCCCTCAGGCAGCTCATCACCGGGTCGTAGTCTGGAAGCTCGATCACCTTCGGGGCAGGCTGGATCCAGGCGATCCGCCCGTCCTTGTCCACGACGATCACGACGCGATTACTGATGCCCCGCTCCTCGATGAGCACGCCGTACTTCCGGGACACCTCGCCCTTGGGGAAGTCGCTGAGCACCGGGTAGGAAATCCCGAGCTGCTCCTTCCACGCCTTCTGCGCCCATGGGTTGTCGACCGAGATCGCCACCGGAATTGCTTCCTGGGCGGCGAACTCGGCCACCTTCTGCTCGAGGAGCTGGAGCTGGTTCGAACACACGGGCGAGAACGCTCCCGGCACGAAGTTCAGCACGACTGCGTTCTTGCCGCGGTACTCGCTCAGACGGAACTTGTCGCCTGTGGGGCTGCTGGGAAGCTCGAAATCGGGCGCTTCGTCGCCCACCTTCAGGGTCGCAGTTTCTGCCATGTGAGTTCCTCCGGGGTGAAGACTACGCAAATGCTAGTACCAGCACTTCGGCTTTGCAAGCGCAGCGTTAGGGTATCCGAATCGTCTGGCCCGGCTGGAGCGCCTGGCAGTCGAGCCCGTTCAGGGCGATGAGCGCTTGGAGGTCGACTCCGTACGTTCGGGCGATGTCGTAACAGGTGTCGCCAGGCTGGATCGTGTAGGTGCCCCCGCCCGTCCCCGCCGCGCCGGCCGGCGTGGGCGTGGGGCGGGCGGCGGGGCCGCTCGTTCCCGGCACCACAAGCTCTTGGCCGGGTTGCAGGTTCGTGCAGCCAGCGTCGATGCCGGGATTCGCGTTTCGGAGCGCTTCGACCGTGACCCCCAGCGCCTCGGCGATGCCGACGCAGGTGTCGCCCGGCTTCACGGTGTACGTGCGTCCGTTCGCCGGCGGCGCAGTCGGTCCCGCGGTGGGCAAGCCGGAGGGCGGCACGATGACGCCTCCCTCGAACCGGAAGATGCGCTGCTCTGATGCTGGTGTCGCCGTGGGCACGCTCGCCGGGTCAGTCAGCCGCAGCGAAGGCTCCTCCCCGGGGGCGTCGCCGTTGCCGCAGGCCGCGAACACCGCCACCGCAGCCGCGGCCATGATGGCCGTTCCCAGGCGTGGTCGCACGCCCGCCATGCTAGGAGCCCCCGCCGAAGGGCGGCAACTCGGCGAGCAGCGCCGCCAGCACTGCGAGACCAAGCCGGCCGATCCGCTCCACCTCGCCCTGGTCGATGGCCTCGAAGCGGTCCTCCGGGGTATGAATGGCGGAGAAGTCGCCCGAGGTAAAGAGGACCACGGGAACGCCCGCGGCCTCGAAGCTCGCGTGGTCGCTCGAGGCGTTCGCCGGCAGCGCCGAGGGCACGGCCGGAATCCCGAGCGCCGCGGCAACCTGAAGAGCGCCCTGAACGAACACGGGCGTTCCGATCACTTCCGCCCGGGTTCCCACCCCAGTCACGTCGAAATTCAGCATGGCTTCGGGGAGCGCGCCCGCGGCCTGGAGCTCCTCCACCAACGCGCGCGAGCCGTGCAGCCCGAACTCCTCCGCCCCGAAGGCCGCGAAGCAGAGCCCCGGGTCGAGCCCATGGGCGGCCATCGCCCGTGCAAGCTCCAGCATCGTTGCTGTGCCGCTCGCGTTGT
>DAOUCS010000011.1:0-12623 GCA_034431815.1 Dehalococcoidia bacterium | reverse complement strand
GCTCGCCGAAGAGGAGGACGACGAAGCGGCGATCGAAGCCGCCGAGCGGGACCTCGAAGCCATCGCAGCGGAACTCCGGCGGCTTGAATTCCAGCTTCGGCTTTCGGGCCCCTACGATGCCCGCAGCGCGATTCTCGCGATTCATGCCGGCGCGGGCGGCACCGAATCGCAGGATTGGGCCGAGATGCTCCTCCGGATGTACCTGCGCTGGGCCGAGCGGCGGGGCTACGAGACGGAAGTCATCGACGTCACCGAAGGCGAGGAGGCCGGCATCAAGAGCGCGACCGTCGAGATCCGCGGACCCTACGCCTACGGCTACCTGAAGAGCGAGCACGGCGTCCACCGGCTCGTTCGCCTCTCGCCCTTCGATTCCGCCCACGCGCGCCATACCAGCTTCGCCAAGGTCGAAGTCCTCCCCGAAGTCGATGAGCCCGGCGAGGTCCACATCGACCCGAAGGACCTCCGCATCGACGTCTTCCGCGCCAGCGGCCGCGGCGGCCAGAACGTCCAGAAGAACGCCACGGCCGTCCGCATCGTGCACATCCCGACCGGCATCGTCGTCACCTGTCAGAACGAGCGCTCCTTGAACCAGAACAAGGAGTCGGCCATGAAGGTCCTCGAGGCGCGGCTTCTCCAGCTCGAACTGCAGCGTCAAGCTGAGGAAAAGGCCAGGCTGAAGGGCGAACACGTGGACATGGGCTGGGGAAACCAAATCCGAAGCTACGTCCTCCACCCGTATAAGATGGTCAAAGACCACCGGACGGGGTTCGAAACCAGCGATGCTGCCGCCGTCCTCGACGGCGAGATCGACGGCTTCATCGAGGCCTATCTCGCCTCCCAGATCGGTCAGGAAGGCGTCGGCTCGGCGGCGGGGAGCGCCGATGGCCCGAGCGCTTCTCCGTAGCTTCGCCCTCCTCTTCGCCGCCGCCGTTTCCGCAGCGGCCTTCGCCTTGCCCGTGGCTGGGCCCGCCCAGACCGCCGTCACCGTGATCGAAGAGCGCATCGAGCCGCGCTACCCCCAAGCGCTCGATTTCCGCATCCGCGCCCGGTCCGACCGCCCGATCGTCAGCGCTGTGCTCCGGTACCAGGTTGCAGGCTCGGGCACGAGCGCCTTCGTCCGCGTCGAAGACCTCCAGCCTGCGGCGGAGATCGAGGCGGTCGCGGCCGTCGAGGTGAACACTGCGGACAGCTACATCCCGGTAGGCAGCCGCTTCCGCTACCGCTGGGAGTTCACCCTCGAAGGGGGACAGGCGGTCTCGACTTCGGAATCGTCCTTCGTCTTCCTGCCCCCCGGCCGCGATTGGCGGTCGGTGGAGACGGAGACCCTCCGCGTCTTCTTCTACGGAGATCGCGAAGACCTCGCCCGGCAGTACCTCGAAGCTGGCAGCGAGACGTACGAGCGGCTCGCGCGGCAGCTCTTCGGGATCGAGCTTTCGGTGCTGCCCGTCCATGTGGTGCTCTTCGCCAACGAAGAGGAGCTGAACGAAGCCCGGCCCGGCCGCGGCGCGACCTTCGACGCCGCCGTCGTTACGTGCGGGACGAAGGTTTCCTCCGACGTCGTGCTGGTCATCCCCCTCTCCTGCGGCACCCGCGACCGGGCAGACACGCTCCGCCACGAGCTCGCCCACATCATCAACGCGGCCGCGGGCGAGAGCGCGCTCGGGAAGCTGCCGGCCTGGCTCGACGAAGGCCTCGCTGTTTGGGCCCAGTCCGAGCCTGGAAACAACTACACCGGCGCCTTCCAGGCGAACGCCCGTGCCGGCCGCCTCATCCCCTTCGCCCAAATGGTGTCCCCAACGAACGACCCCAACCGCGTCAACCTCTTCTACGGGCAGGCGTACGCCATGGTCTCGTACCTCATCGACGAGTTCGGCGAGCCGAAGCTCGCCGAACTCTTCCGCACGGTGAAAGGCGGCGAACGCTTCGACCGCGCCATCGAGCGCGTGTACGGCTTCTCGGTGGACGAATTCGAGCGCCGCTTCCTCGCCCGCTTCAGCCCCGATTCGCTCGCCACGCCGACGCCTCGGCCCGGCCGGCAGGCGCCCTCGCCGCAGCCGACCGGTCGTCCGCCGCTGCAGACGACCGCCGACGATGACGATCGGCTCGATCCTGTCATCGTGGGTGCCTTCGGCGTGGGCATCCTGCTGCTCCTCGCAGCCGTCTTCGCTGCGCTCCTGGGGATGTGGGCGCAGCAGCGTGGCGCAGCCGTTTCCCCTGGCCGACCTGCAACCGGAGGGCGGCCTCGCGACGAACGGGGAGAGCGGGATGCGCGCGAGCCTTCAGCACCTGAGCCGGACGACATCGACCGCCGGCGGCGACCGCCCGATGTGTAGCCGAGCAGCTCACCCCGCTCCCCGCAGCGCGCGTGCCAGCATCGCGAAGCGCTGGAGCGCGGTGAGGTGGGCAAACACCGCGACCGCGGCGAGGGCGGGTCCGAGGTACCCGGTGAGGAGCCCGAGCCCCAGCAGCACCACACGCTCCTGGCGGCGCAGCAGCCCTTCCCGCAGGCTGTGCCCGGCCAGCTCGGCCCTCGCCCGGATGTAGCTCACCATCACGCTGCCGCTCAAAGCTCCGAACGCAGCCCACACCTCCCACGCAGCCCCGTCCTCACCGAGGTGCCAGGCGCAGCCGGTGAGCACGACCGCCTCGCTCACCCTGTCGAGCACTGCGTCGAGGACCGCTCCGTACGGAGTGGCCTTCCCTGTGGCACGCGCGACGGCGCCGTCCAGCATGTCGAACGCACTGAACAGGAGGAAGACCGCCCCTGCTGCTGGAAGCTCGCCGAGCGCCGCCAGTGCGGCGGCGGCACCGTTTCCAACGAGCCCCATCAGGCTCAAGGCGTTCGGCGTAAGTCCGAGCCGCGCGAGCCCTCTTCCGATTCGGTCGGAAACACCGCGCGGAAGCCGCTGCGGCAGGATGCTCATCGCGGGGCCGCCCCAGCCATCCGCGCTGACCGCGTCCGCTCGACGATCGCCCGCTCATCGAGGATCCGCAGGTAGTAATCGAGCACCCGCACCGCGATCTGCTCCCATGAAAAGGCGCGGGCCCGGCGCCGCGCTGCCTCGGCCAGCTCCCTGCGGCGCTCCGGGGCGTCGAGGAGCTCGGCGAGCGCGGCCGCCAGGGCGCGGTGATCCTTCGGCGGCACGAGGACGCCGTCGGTGCCATCGGTGATGACCCCCGCGAAGCCCGGGATGTTGCTCGCGACCACCGGCAGCCCCGCGGCCAGCGCTTCCAGGATGACGTATCCCTGGCTTTCGTTGCCGGTGTTCGGCGCACAGAAGATGTGAGCGCTCGCGTGGTACCGCGGCAGCTCCTCGTGGGGGATGTACCCCGCGAACGCCACGTCCGGCACTTCTGCCATCAGCTTCCGGTACCGGCGGAAGTCGCCCGCGCCGACCACCACGAGCCGCACATCGCTTCGGACGGCACGGAGCTCGATGAAGGCCCGCAGCAGGTAGCGCAGCCCCTTCCGTTTCTCGGGCCGCCCCACAAAGAGGATGTTAAGCTTCCCGTCGGCCAGCTCCGGGAGGGGTTCGTATCGCCGTCCCCAGAATTCGAGGTCGATCCCGTTCGGGATGATGTTGTAGTAGCCGCTGAAGTAGCGGGAGATGAGGGCGGCCGCCGCGGGCGAAACCGCGATCTTCCCCTCCAGCCGGCGGAACCAGCGGCGAGTCAGCGGCCGCGTGTACCAGTAGAGCAGGCTGCCGCCATCGCGCGCCGCGTGGAAGGTTCCGATGTTCGCTGCCTGGGAGTGGCGCAGGAAGTAATACGGCAGCAACGGCATCAGCGGCTCGTGCAGATGGACGACGTCGAAGCGGTACTGCTCGAGCGCCTCTTCCACTGCGCTCGAGAGCCACGAAAACGTGATCCTCGCCACGGAGCCGCTCGCCGGAATGCTCCACGGCCTTCCCATGGCGCATACCTCCCCCTCCACGGCCGAGGGGTCCGATGCGGGAGCAAAGATCACCACCTCGTGGCCCCATCGCCGAAAGCGCGCCGCCAGCTGGCGGATGTGCGTCTTGACGCCGCCTTCGCTGCACCAGTCGTACGGCGAGACCATCGCGATTCTCACGGGCGGAGCCTCTCCAACACCCGGCGTGCAGCCTTGCGGGGCGTCGCGGTTAGGCCGTAGGCGAGCCCCAGTGCCAGATTGCCATACCCCACCTCGCGTGCCGAAGGGTAGGGAACCATGCCGCACGAGATCGTGCCTTCCCGGAGGGCGGCGCGCAGCTCTTCCGCCGTGCGCCCGGGGAAGTTCGTCCACCCGCGTCCGATGTGGAGGAGATGGTGGGCATCGCTGCTGCCCGTTGCCGGAAGGCGCCACCGCTCCCGGTTGAGTCGAATCGCGGCCTCGCGCCCCGGCTTGCCAGCGGGCGAGGGGTTCGCGAGCTCGATGGCATCGAAGGTGATGCCGGGCTCCCGCCGAGCGCAGAGGCGGTCGATAACCCGGCGGCCGAGGGAACGCGTCAGCCAGCTCATGGGGTGCGGCACGATGGCAACGCCGCCGCGCTCGTGAATCCACTCCAGGGTGCGCTCGACCGACCGGAGGAGCGGCGGGCGCTCCTCGATGAACAAGGCGAGGAGATGCCCCTGCAGCGTGGTGACCTCCGCGCCGACTACCACCTCGACCCGGTACCCGCGCCGGGCAGCTAGCTCGCGCGCACGAAGGGCCGCCTCGATGTCCTCGTGGTCGGTGATGGCGATCACGTCGAGGTCGGTCCGCTCCTCGGCCCAGCGCAGTACCGCCTCCGGCGTTGCCAGCCCGTCGGAGAGGCGCGTGTGGATATGGAGGTCAGCCTTCCCCACAGCGGTGAGTTTCCCAGAAGTTCTCGAGCACCAGCCACTGTCCGGGGTCGCGCCGAATCTGGCCTTCCAGCACCGCCGCCCAGCGGGCCGCGGCATCGGCGATGGCTTCCTCATGGTCGCCATCTGCGCGCACTCGAATCGGCTCGCCGATCCAGGCCCCGAAATTCCGCCGCCCGAGCCTGCGCAGGAAGACAGGCACCACCGGCGCGCGGGTCCGCCGGGCGAGCTCCCATGGGCCGCGCGGCAGCTTCACCCGGCGCCCCGCCAGCGTCACGCACACACCGTTGCCGGCGAGGTCGCGGTCTCCGACGATCGCCACCGGCTCGCCCGCCCGCAGCTTCTCCAGGCACCGGCGCGCTCCCTTCAGGTCCGCTTCCACGAAGTGCCCTCCGTGAGCCGACCGGAGCCGGTGGACCAAGCGGTGCACCGCCGGCGGTTCGAGGCGTTCGACGACAGCGGTGAAGGTGGGCCGCCGCGACGTGAGCAACTGCACCAACTGGTCCGGGTTCCCGTAATGCGCGCTCACGAAGATCACCGGCCCCGGCTGCTCGATGCTGGGGAGACGCTCCGGCGTCTCCACGTAGACGTGCTCCCGCTCGAACTTCCGCGGGTCTCGCCGAGGGATCAAGGCCAAATCGACATAATATCGCCCGACGTTCATGAACGTCCGGAACGCGGCCCGCCGCGCGGCCCGAGGGCTCTCGGCGAACGGCGCGAGGTTCGCGATCGCCTGTCGGCGAAGCTTGGGCCGCAGCAGCCACAGCGCTGCGGCTGCCACTTCGGCGGCGAGGTAGCCACACGTCGGTGCCCGCTGCACGAGCGGCACCGCGAGGCGCATTGCGAGCGCCTTCACCGCGGCTGCTCCTCCGGCCAGAAGTCGCGGAACATGTACCACTGGTCGGGGTACCGGCGAATGAACCCCTCCAGCGATCGCATTATCGCTTGGCTCAGCGCGGCAACCCCGGCGGGGTCGTCGCGGTTGGCCGGCGTTTCCAGGCCGAAGTCGGCGAGGATGCCGACCCGCCCGCGAGAGAGCATCGGCACGGCCGCCGGCACCACCTTCGCGCCGGTTCGCAACGCCAACCGTGCGGCGCCTTCAGGGACCCGCGCCCGGGCTCCGAAGAACTCCACCTCGACTCCCCCTTCGCGGAGGGGGCGGTCGACCAGCAGCGCCACCACACCTCCCGCCTTCAGCCGCCGCGCCACCGAGGGCATCGAGCCGCGCAGCGGCAGCACCTCGATCCCGAGCCGAGCCCGCCGGCGGAACACGGCGCGGTCGACCCGTTCGTCGCCGAAGCGTTCCCCTACCACCATCAGAGGAACACCGGCGGCGCTCAGCGCTGCCGCGCCCAGGTCCCAGTTGCCGAGGTGCGGCAGTGCCAGGACTGCTCCCCGCCCGCTCTCCAGGTGCCGCTTCAGACGCTCGATCGCTCCGCCGTCGTCGGCACGCAACGCGAGGCGATCCGCCGGTTCGTCGCCCATCCGAGCGAACTCGACCAGGTACCTGAGGTAGTTCGTCATCGCGCGCCAGGCGAGCTTCGTCCTGCGCCAGCGGCTGGCATTCGGCAGCACCCGCGCGTAATTCCTGAGCATCGCCCGCCGCCCCCGGGGCCAGGCGAGGAGCACCGCTGCCGCCGTCGGCCGGGCGAGGAGTTCGGCTACCCCGGAAGGGAGCACCCGCGCTGCGGCCCGGAGGAGCAGCCAACCCCAGTAGATCACGCGTGACCCGTCCCCTTTCTCGCGGCGCTCGAGTGCGGCGTGGCGCCCCCGGCAGGATTCGAACCTGCGACCGTTCGCTTAGAAGGCGACCGCTCTCTCCCCTGAGCTACGGGGGCGTCACTCCGGATTGTAGCGGGTCTGGGAACCTCCTACCCGGCCTGCTGGATTGGCCGGCTTGCAGCGCCCCGCGCGGCCCGTCACCATGCGGGCGGAGGTTCCTGTGCGAGTTTCCCCCAGCGTCCGCGCTGTCCAGGTGCCCGACGACGACCCCATGCACCCCCAGTGCACCACCATTTACCTCGTCGGCAACGGACAAACCCTGGCCATCGACTCGGGCGAGGCGGTCGACCGGTACCGCTGGATGCTCCGGGGCTACCTCGCCGCCGTCGAACGGTGCGAAGTCGCCCTCGCAGCCGTCACCCATCACCATGCCGACCACTCGGGGAACCTGCGCTGGGCGCGCGAGGTCTTCGGGGCGTCTGTTCTCGTCCCTCGCAACGGCCGCACGCTGCTCCGCGGGCGCCTCCCCTCGAGCGGCGTGGAGCTCCTCGCCGACGGGCAGGTCATCGAGCTCGACGGCGGCATTCGCGTCCGCGTCCTCGAGACCCCAGGGCACACGCGCGACTCCCTCTGCTTCTACATCGAGGAGGAGGGCGTCCTCTTCACCGGCGACACCATGCTCGGAAGCACCACGACCACGGTCTCCGACCTGGCGGCCTACCGCGCCACGCTGCGCCGGCTCCTCGAGCTGCCGAATCTCAAGGTCATCTGCCCCGGCCACGGCCCTCTCATCTTCGACCCCCGGGAGCGCATCCAGGCGTACATCGCCCACCGCGACGAACGGGAGCGGCAGATTCTGGCCTACCTCGAGCGCGCCGGGCGGCCCGTCACCAGCTGGGAAATCATGCTCGCCCTCTATCCCGACATCCACCCGCGGCTGCGGCGCGCGGCCGACAATAACGTCCGTGCGCATCTCGAACAGCTCGCCCGCGAAGGCCGGCTGGAGGTGACCCCCGGCATCCCGAGAGCGCCCGATCCCGAACGCCGCGCCCGCGAAGCCGAGCACGCCCGCGAGCAGGAGCGGATCATCCGCCTTGCCCGAAAGTACGAAGCGGAGCGCCGCCGTGCGCTCATCCGTGCCCAGGAGAACCCGCCGACAGCCGAATGGAAGCGCCCGCCGCGCTACCGCCTCATCGGCCGCGGCCGCGTGTGAAGGAGCTGCGCAATGCCGCGCATGAAACCCGGCGACCTCGAAGAATTCCTCCGTCAGCCCCACATCGGCGTCATCGCGACCCTCCGCCGCGACGGCCGACCGTATACCGTACCCGTCTGGTGGCTGTGGAAGGAGGGTGCCGTCTGGCTCACCGGAACGTACAACCGCGTCTGGTGCAAGCATCTCCTCCGCGACCCGCGCACCTCGCTCTGCATCGAAGCCATGGAACCGATCCCCGGGCACGTCGAGTTCGACGGCATCGCTGAGCCGCTCCACCCCGACCGCTTCGACATTTGGCCCATCTCCCGCGAGCTCGTGGAGAAGTACATCGGCCGCGGGGACCCGGACCGGCAGCCTGCCGTGGAGGCGTTCCTGGCGAACATGCGCACCGAACCGCGCCTTCTCTTCCGCCTCGTGCCGCAGGTCATCCGGGCCATCGACATGCGCGTCTACCGTGGGAAGCGCGCCGACCGGGAATACCAGGCGCGCGCTGCTGCCGCCGAGCCGGAGCGTTGACATCCGGGGCAGCCCCGATAGGATGAGGGAAATCCCCCGTTCGCGACACCCGCGTACGCACTGCCTGGCCGAGCCTATGCCGCACGAGGTCCATCGCCGTCTCGCCATCAGCGTCCAGAAGGTCCCGAAGCAGGACCCCCAGGTGCGCATCCGGAACTGGGACGAGGTGTACCTCGGGTTCGACCTCGCGTCGGCGCGCATCGAAGCCTCCCGGTGCATCCAGTGCCCCTCGGCGCCGTGTCAGGAGGCGTGTCCGGTCCACAACGACATCCCGGGCGCGCTGGCGCTTCTCGAGCAGGGCGACGTCATCGGCGCCGCGAACAAGTTCCGCGAGACGAGCAACATGCCCGAGATGTGCGGGCGCCTCTGCCCTCAGGAACAGCTGTGCGAGGGCGCCTGCGTCGTCGGCTTCGCTATCCGCCCCGATGGGCGGAGCGAGCCGCCCGTCACCATCGGCAAGCTCGAAGCCTTCGTTGCCGATTTCCAGCGCCGCCAGCTGGGGGGCTGGCCGATGCCCAAGTACCTGCCCGAACCGACGGGCCGCCGCGTCGCCGTCGTCGGCTCCGGCCCGGCGGGGCTCGCCGTCGCCGAACTCCTCGCCCTCGAAGGGCATTCCTGCACGGTCTTCGAAGCCTGGCCCGACCCCGGCGGTGTGCTCGTGTACGGAATCCCGAACTTCAAGATGCGGAAGGAGATCGTCGACGAGTACATCGCCTACCTCAAGAAGCTCGGCGTCGAATTCCGCACCAACACGCTCGTCGGCCGCGACATCACCGTCGACGAGATGTTCGCGGAAGGGTACGACGCCGTGTTCCTCGGCACCGGCGCCGGCGTCGGGAACCGGATGGGCATCGAGGGCGAGGACCTAAAGGGCGTCTTCACCGCCACCGAGTTCCTCGTCCGCGGCAACCTGCCGCCCGAGGACCTGCCCCCGCACTACCGCGAGCCGCTCCCCAAGCCCCGGCATGTCGTCGTCATCGGCGGCGGCGACACCTCGATGGACTGCGTCCGAACTGCGGTGCGCCTCGGCGCCGAGCGCGTCACCCTCGTCTACCGCCGCACCGAATCGGAGATGCTCGGCCGGGAGGAGGAGCGGCGGCACGCGCGCGAGGAGGGCGTCATCTTCGAAATGCTCACCCTTCCCACGCGCATCATCGGCGACGACGAAGGCCGCGTCACCGCCGTCGAGTGCGTGCGCATGCAGCTCGGCGAACCCGACGAGACAGGCCGACGGCGCCCGGTCCCCATCCCCGGGAGCGAGTTCGTGATTCCGGCTGATACCGTGGTCATGGCCATCGGCTACTCCGCTGACCCCCTCGTGCCAGAGTCGACGCAGGGCATTCGTACGCGTGGGAAGGCGCTCATCCAGGTCGACGAATACGGCCGCACGAGCCGGCCCGGCGTGTTCGCTGGCGGCGACAACGTGAACGGCGCCGACCTCGTCGTCACGGCCCTCGCCGACGGCCGCCGAGCCGCGCGGGCCATCTCCGAGTATTTGGTCTCGCTGCCCCCGAAACCCGCGCCGCGGCGATAGCTCCACATTTTACGGCCGGTTTACACGCGGGGCGCTGTTCTGCCGCCTCCCCGCCGCCGTAGCTGAACCTAGAACGCGGCGGGAGGATGCGGTGAGCCGTCCCAGCGGAACGAGCCTCTTCTCCCTCTCCTCGTCCGAGGCGCGCGCCCTCGGCTCCATCGAGACGCCCCTCGTCCTCCGATTCCTCCGGCCGGCGAGCTTCGCCCTCTGGTTCCTCGTCTTCTGCGTGCAGCTGGTGATGCTCATCACCGACTCCTCCCAGTCGGTCTGGCTTGCGCTCGTGCTCTCCACCGCCCTCTTCGCCGGCGTCCACATCCAGTTCTGGTACGAAGAATCCGAGCAGGGGCGCCGGCTCCACTACCTCCTCGAGCGCATGCGCGGCCGAATCTATGAGGACGACCTCACTGGGCTTCCCAATGCCCGCCACTTCGTCTTCGAACTGCGCCGCCAGATGATGCGCTCCATGCGCAATGGTCGGAGCTTCTCGGTCATCATTGCCGAGCTTCAGGGTTTCGACGCTGTCGATGCCGACGAACAGGAGCGGGTCGCCCGCGCTGCCGCGAAGGCGCTACGGGCCGCCGTCGGCGACAGCGATTTCGTCGCGCGGCTGCAGGGCGGCGTCTTCGGGTCCATCGTCACCGACGACAAGGAGCGGACTATCGGCGAGAAGCGTGACGCGGTCCTCTTGGCCGTCGCCTCGGCGATTCCGCTCGACCGGGCCGCGGTGATGCAGCCAATCGTCACCATGACCGGCTACGAAGGCGAACTCGAAGTACGCGAGCTCCTCCGGCGCGCCCAGCGGGACCTCCATGCCGCCCGGTCGCGCGGCTTCGGCGGCCCGCTCCCCCGCGCCGCATCGCGCTCTGCCGCCGCCTGAATTCCTCCAGCGCCCTTCCCCTGTGTTCCCCGCCATGGTCCGACCGGCCTGCGCGCAGGCAGCGACTGGTACCGTCGGGGCGTCGCGGAGGCTTCCGAACTCTGCGTCGGGTGGTCGGGCTGCGATGCGGTGCGCCCCGCGTTGGCTTTCCGGGCCCGCGGCCGCGCTCTCACGTCACCATGGCAAGCAGTTGCGGGGAACATCGCGCGCGAACGAACAATGACGGCGCACCGGGCCGGGGGACCGCAACCGCCGGCGAGGTGACATCCCGGAGGAGGACCTGCGATGTCGGCGCAGGAGATTGCCAGCCCCCAGGCGAGGCGATCGGGGGCTCGGAGGAGTGCGGCTCCTCCCCGCTGTGTTCGCTGTCGCGGCATCGCTGGGTCCGGTGGCAATGGTGCCGTGGGAGGCCCCCAGGATGACGTCGGAGGCGGCAACGGCGAAGGCGGCAAGGGCGCGTCGACCTCCGCTTCGAACGGGGAGGCCCGCCCCGAATCCCTCTACGTCGCGTAGCTCGACAATCGGATCCGGGGGGCTGAGTCGATCCTTCCCGATGTGAAGCGGGTGCTCGAGGAGGCGCTGCGGGACCGGAGCGCTCCGCCGAACGAGGCTCCCTCGTTGGCGCTCTTCCCCCGTGGCCCTTCATCACTGGAGAGGAGAGCTTGAGGAGCGTCAAACCGCTGTCCAAGCACGCCGACCTCCACCGCGAGCTGCTCGCGACGCTGGAGCTCATGAGGACGGCCGCCGACGAAGTCGGCTCCGGCGTGGAGAGCCGCGACTACGGTCCGATCGAGCGCGCACTGCAGAAGTTCGACGATGCTGAGCAGCAGCTGAAGGCGCTGAGCGATAGGCTGCCGCGGCAATGAAGCCGGCGAGCGGGGGAGCTCCGGTCTCGAGCGAGCCTCGGCGCCGCCGGAAGGTGCGCCCGGTGGGGTCTCCGAGCCCCTGAGGGCGCTCCCCCGGTACTGGCTGGACTTCCGCGTGCGGGTCGAGGCGGCGAACGTGCCGCCGCAACGCCCCGAGCACGGCGCGTGCAGATCCGACGGAGCCGCGGAGCGGCTTCGCGGCGCGGTTTTCGGTGCCCGGCTGCCGATGGCCTGCCGGGTCGGCGTGCGGCGGCTCCGACTCCGGCAGCCGGTCCCGGCGGCGGCCGTTCGGGGGAGCTGTCGAGGGGCCGCGGGCGTCGCCAGGGGGTCGTCGCCCGTAGTCAGGCCGGCGTCAAAGCCGGGCGCCCGGGGGCTCGCACCGAATCGTCGCCGACGGGGATCCGGCGAACCCATCGGCCCGCGGCCGTCCTCCTCCCGAGGCAGGCGTCCGACGGCTGGTTCGGACTAGTCCCGAGCACTGAACTGAGGACGGGCGGCATCGCCAGGGGCGTAAAAGTTCACGACGCGCCCGCTCTCCGCCGGAGCCCGAGCAAGCCCCCGGGGGACGATGCCGGAGCATCCCCGAGTGGGGTTCCGAGCCGAAGCGGACTGCCGCTCCCTTGCCGCGTGCGCTCGGCGGAGCAGCCCCGGTGATGGGAATCGAGCAACTGCAGCCCGTCAGCTCATCTTCATAACTCGTGGTGTCGCTCTGCCGATAGTTCTCAGAATCCTCCGCGCAATGGTCGCTTGCGGGAATACATGGCTGTCCAGTCTACACCTATCGACCGAACCTACTCGCCACTCGCCGCTCGGTACTCGCCATCCGTCCGCTGGTTGCAGTTCCCCGGAGGGGAATTTCACGGTGCAACTGCGCCATCACGAACGAGGAGGAGTCCCAGCCTTGGAAGGTTGCAGTCCCCCGGAGGGGAATTTCACGGTGCAACTAAGCCAATACGCATACTGTACAGTACTGAACTCAGTCCGTACTCGTTGCAGTCCCCCGGAGGGGAATTTCACGGTGCAACTAGCAGGCGAGTGCAACCGGGACGAGCAGCTCATACCGCTGCTCGAAAAGTTGCAGTCCCCCGGAGG
>DAOUCS010000010.1:0-2178 GCA_034431815.1 Dehalococcoidia bacterium | reverse complement strand
CCACGCTAGCCGAGCGCGACAACCGGGCGTAATCCTGCTTTTCGGAAGACGGTCAGTACTGCTGGAAGAGCCGGCCCCACTCCGTCTGCATCATCTTCGCGATGCGGCGCTTCCCGAAGAGCGGGTACCAGTACCAGTTGTGGTAGAGGTTCGAAGCCAGGTACGCCCAGGGCACGATGGGCGTGCGGAGGAGGAGCTTCTCGAAGCGGTGGAGCTTCCCCCAGTAGATCTGCTTCTGGCCCCAGCTCGCAAAGGTGTCCTCGTCGCCGCGGAACCCGAAGTTCACCCCTGAGATGTCCATTCCCACGACGGTGATGTGCGCGGGATCTCCCACCCCGAGCCCAGCCTCGTGGGCCATCCGAATGAAGCCGATCGACATCGGGTCGAACCCCATCATCTTCGCCGCCACGGCGTCGATGGCCACCTGGTCGGAGCTCGCGAGGATCACGTTCTTGACGTGGGGGCGCATCGCCCGGGGCCCAGGGCCATCGCCGGCGATCGTGCCGTCCATCACCGCGAAGATGCCGGTGTGGATCTCCTGCTGGATCTGCAGGAGGTCGACGAGCGTCTCGTGGATGACCGAATGGGTCCAGTGGCGGCGGTTGTTCAGCAGGCCGCCGAAGGCGTTCTTCATCGCCCCGGTAATCGTGGTGAAGACGTGCGTCTTCATCGTGGGCAGGTGGACGACGTTCTTCCCCAGGAAGAGCTCCGGGATCTCGATACCGTCGGGGAAGATCCGGTCCAACACGCGCAGCGGCGCCTTCGGCGCGTAGGGAACCCAGCGAACCTCCGGGTCGCCCAGGTGCACGCTGCGGAGGCCATGTTTAACCAACACGCGGTCGTGCTTGTTGCCGCGCTCGCCGGCGTGCGAATCGACGACCACGGTGCCGTTCTGCGCGGGAATGAGGTCCCGGTACCCGGCCGCCTTCAAGGCGGCGATGACCCCGTCCAGCTGCCACGGCGACGTGCTGCAGCCGGGATAGTAGTGCTGCCAGCTGATGTTCACCTTCAGAATGGTGGCCGCGTCGGCGGGCAAGTGCTCGCGGAACCCCGCAAGCTCCATTGCCCGGGCGATGTCGCTCAGGACGCTCGGCGCACTGGTGTAGACCACAGCCACGACCGGCTCGTGCGTGGGCGGACGCCGCGCCGCCGTCTCAGCCACAGGATGGACGCTCATCGCCCCTGAGTGTACCACCCGACGGTGCAGCTCCATCAGCGGACCATCTCGACGCGCCGGATCTCCACGTAGCGGGCGATGACGGCGGCACAGAGCGCGTAGAACGCGAGGGTGAAGGGAAGGCCCGCCGCCCTGCTGACGATGACGTACTCCGCCGGTTCGAGGTGGTGGAGCATCGCCAGCCGCATCGCCCCGGTCCCGAGGTTGAGGACCGCGTTCACGGCGGTGAGCCGGACGAATGGGGGCTCGTCGGGGGCAAGACGCTGCCGAAGGCTGGGGATGAGTTCGAGCAGGACGAGACCAACCAGCGGACGGCGGACAGCAATGCTGCCCAGGCTGAGCGCCGCCACGAGGAAATCGCTCGTCATGTTCTGGGCCACGAACGGCCGGGCATCGCCGAGCCACAATCCCGCCGCTGCCGAGAGCGCCACCACCGTGAAGCCGACGACGTTCAGGAAGCGGATGACCCCGCTCCGCCGGTTCCGCCAGAAAACCACCGCCGCCGCCGCGAACGACGCCCCGATGGCCGCGCGGACCGGCGCGAGCCGGTCGACGAGCAGGAAGACGGCCACGGGGATGAGCGCCTCGAGGACGCGAAGGTCGATCCGCAGGGGTACACGCTCCCGGCCCTGCCCCATGAGGGCGAGCATACCGGGCTCGCGCGGGTGCGTGCCGCGCCCGTGAAGCTCTGGTATGCTTCGGCGCGAGCGAAACACCCCCGGGGAGGGACGACGATGCGGTTCCGTTTCGACCCCGACGTCGAGCGCTTCCGCCAGGAGGTCCGGGAGTTCCTGGCGAAGGAGCTGCCGCCGGAGGAGGAGCGCATCCGGCTGGGCTACGAGGGCGGCTTCAGAACACCGGAAGAAGAGAAGGCCTACATTATGGGCTTCCAGCGGAAGCTTGCGGAGCGGGGGTGGCTGGCGATGGCCTGGCCCAAGGAGTACGGAGGCGGCGGCGCCAGCCACATGCACCAGCTCGTCTACAACGAGGAGATGGCCTAC
>DAOUCS010000009.1:0-3445 GCA_034431815.1 Dehalococcoidia bacterium | reverse complement strand
GCGCCGAGTGAGAGGGGCACGACGGGCGAGCTGGTCATGTACCGCTCGCCGAGCTGTGGCTGCTGCGGTGAGTGGCTCGCGTATGTTCGTCGCCACGGCTTCCAGGTTCGCGATGTTGTGGTCGACGACCTGGCCGCGGTCAAGCGCGAGCTGGGCGTGCCTGAGGCGGTGTGGTCGTGCCACACGGCGGTCCTGGGTGGGGCCGTCATCGAAGGTCACGTTCCCGTCGAGGCGGTCCGGGCGTTCGCCTCGGCGCCGCTGCCGGGGGCGGCCGGCATCGCCGTCCCCGGAATGCCAGCCGGGTCACCGGGCATGACCGGCGAGCTCGCCGGACCGCTCCAGGTGGTCGCCTTCGGCGGTGCCTCGGTGGAGCCGTTCATGACGCTCGAACGCTTTGCGCCGTAACATCGGGGAAGCAGACTCGCGATGGCGGAACTCTCCCTCTACCTCTTCTGGTCTGGGCTCGTCACGGCGAGCGTGTCGTCGCTGATGTACCTCGTCTCGCTCGCGGCGGGTGTTCTCGGAGCCCGGCGGATGGCCGCCGACACGGGGCGCGGCACGGTTTCGGTGGCGGTTCCGGCCGAACGCCCTGGGGAAGGGCTTCTCCAGCTTGGGACGACGCTGGCCGCCTTCGCCGCGGCGGCCTTTTCGGGCGCGGTGGCCGCTCGCTGGGCTGCCGTGGGCCACCCCCCGCTCTCGAACATGTACGAAGCGACCCTCGCCTTCACCGCGGCGATGGCGGTGTGCTACCTCGTCTTCGAGCGCGTCACCGGACAACGGCGCATGGGCGCTGTGGCCATGCCCGTCTGTGCGGCCTTCGCGGGCGTGGCCACCCTCTTCCCCCACGAAATCCGGCCGCTAGTGCCGGCCCTCCAGAATCCGAACCTCCTCGCCCTCCACGTCAGCGTGATGATGGTCTCGTACGCGGTTCTCACCCTTGCCTTCGTCGGTGCCGTCCTCTACCTCGTCCAGGGCGGCGCGGGACGCCGGCGCGTTCCGGCGCTTCCGTCCGCCGATGCGGCGGAGGAGTTCGCCCATCGCGCCGTGCTCGTCGGATTTCCCCTCCTCGGGCTGGGCATCGCCCTCGGTGCCTGGTGGGCGAACAGCGCCTGGGGCCGCTACTGGGGCTGGGACCCGAAAGAGACCAGCGCGCTCGTCACGTGGCTCTCTCTGGCTGCCTACTTCCATGCCCGGGCTGGCACGGGCACGGTGGCGAACGCGCCCGTCATTCGGCGGCTTTTGCCGGCCTTCATCCGACGGGGGCCGCGGCCCGACCCCATGTGGTGGATCGTCGTCATGTGGGGGCTGTTGCTGTTTACCTACTTCGGCGTGAACCTCTGGGTCACGGGCCTCCATTCTTACGCCGGTGTCTGAGCCCCGCCGCGCCGAGTGGTTCGCTGCGAACCGAGCCAACTGGGAGGCCCGGGTGTCCGTCCACCTTCGCTACCCAGCCTACGGGGTCGAGTCCTTTCTCGCCGGCCGCCTCGCCCTCGACCCCTACGACGTGGCGGCGGTCGGGGATATCCGTGGGAAGGAGCTCCTCCATCTCCAGTGCCACTTGGGCTTGGAAACGCTCTCCTGGGCTCGTCTCGGGGCTCGCGTGACGGGGCTCGACTTCTCCCCTGGCGCGCTCGCAGCGGCGCGGGAGCTCGCCCTCCGCGCCGGCCTCGCGGCGGAGTTCGTTGAGGCGAACGTCCTCGATGCGCCCCGAGCGCTCGGCGGCCGGACGTTCGACGTTGTCTACGCGAGCACGGGGACGCTGGCCTGGATTCCGAGCGCCGCTGAATGGATGCGCGCCGCGGCAGCCTGTCTCCGTCCCGGCGGCCTCCTCTTCCTGCGCGACGCCCATCCTGCGGTTCAGGCCGCGGCCGATGATTCGCCGCCAGGCCGACTCTCCATCGTCGGCCCATACTTCGAGACGGCGCAGCCGCTCCGCATCGTGCGCGATACCAGCTACGTGGGGGACGGGGAAGACGGCCGGCTCGAGCACCCGGCGTCCTACCAGTGGAACCACAGCCTCGGCGAGATCGTCTCCGCCGCCCTCGAGGCCGGCCTCGCCCTCGAACGCGTGGAAGAGCTCGACTGGTGCGAATGGCAGGCGCTCCCGTGGCTCGAGCAGGATGGTGACGGACGGTGGCGTGCACCTGCGGCGGGAGAGCGCCTCCCGCTCTCCTTCGCACTGGCGGCGCGGAAGAGCGCCCGTTCGAGTCGAGGGCCCCACGCTTAGGCCTCGCGCTGCGAGGCCATCTGCTCGCCGGCGATCCACGCCCCGTGGAATCCGTACGGCACCCGCTGGGGCAGGAGGACGCGCGCAACGGGAGGGGCATCGAAGTTCTGCGCGTCGAGGATGACGAGCTCGCTCGTCCCTTCCCGGTCGTCGTAGACGAACGTCATCACGTAGCCGTCGTCTTCGCTGCGGGGCTTCGGCCGCGGCACGAAGACGCCCTCGCCGCCCGTGCGGCCCCGTCCGAAGGGATGGTGAACGGAGCGGCCCGTGGCGAGGTCGTACTTCACGAGCGCGTCGGCGAGCGGCCGCCCCCAACGGTCGCGCACGAACCGGGCCGTATAGCCGTACCGGTTGCGCCGGCCCACCAACGCCTCGTTGATTCGCGGGAAGTCGGCATCCGTGTCGTCGAGCGCCTCCTGGCGGACGGCGCCCGTGCGGAGGTTGAACCGCCAGCGGTGGAGATGGTTCTTCGCCTCGGAGCGGGCCTGGCGCTCGCGTGCGGCAACCGGCTCCTCCTCCTCTCCGAGCTCGGCGAGGTCGACGCTCGGGAGGCGGCAGGCGTCGAGGACGACTTCGTCCCCCTCTTCGAAGGCGTTGAGGACGTGGAAGACGTAGCAGGGGTCGGTCGAGAACCAACGTACCTCGCTCCCACTTCCGTACCGGGGCATGATCCCGAAGTGCGAGCCGCGGTCGGGCTCCCACTTCGCGATGGGCTCGCCCCGGAGGGCCCGTTCGAGGCTGAAGGTGTACGGGTGGTTCATGAAGATGGCGAACCGCTCGGTGATGGCGAAGTCGTGCATCATCACGCCGATGGGGAGCTCGATGGGGGTCGTGTGCACAATCTCTCCATGGGCGGACACCACCGAGTACTGCAGGTACGGCGGCCGGACCACGCTGTAGCCGAAGAAGAAGAGCTCGCCTGTGTGGGCGTCGACTTTCGGATGGGCCGTGAACGCATGGATGAGCTTTCCGCAGTAGGTGTACGGCCCGACAGTCTCGAGCCCCGGTACGCGGATGTGGTGAGGCTCGCCGCCTTCCCAGAGGGCCAGCAGTCGGCCGTCGTGCCACACGAGGGCGGTATTGGCGGCATTCTTGAACGGCCCGTGAGGGTTGTCGAAGCGCGGCGGTTCTAGCAGACCCGTGAAGAGGGCTCGTCCTGCCTCCCGTTCGAGCTCCCAGCCCTTCGTGCGGACGTACCGATTCCGGTAGCTCGCCGCC
>DAOUCS010000008.1:0-1718 GCA_034431815.1 Dehalococcoidia bacterium | reverse complement strand
CGCCGGCCTCGAGGGCGGCGCGGGCTTCGGCGGCGGTGCGGACGGTGGCGAGGAGGGCCATCGCCCGGGGCTGTTCCCGCGATACCCGGCCAAAGCCGATCGACGGGCCTTCGCGTCGCTGGATGCGGGCGAGAATTTTCTGGAGCTGGCTCATGGACCCTCCGGTGGCGGCAGTTCGTGCCTGATCATCTTGCCCCCTCGCAGGACTACGCGGATCGCGCCGGGGCGGGTGAGGACAGAGAGATCGGCGAGGGGATCGGCATCGAGCAGGACGAGGTCGGCATCGAGGCCGGGGAGGAGACGGCCGGTACGGTCGGCGATGCGGAGGAGGTCGGCAGCCCACGCGGTGGCGGCGAGGAGCGCGGCAGGGTTCGAGAGCCCCTGGGCGGCCATGCGGAGGAGCTCCTGCGCGTTTTCGCCGGGGCGGTTGAACGGCGTGCCCTGGTCGGTGCCCATGGCGATCCGCACGCCCGCCCGGGCGGCGGCGCGGAAACTGGCCTGGTGGGATTCGAGGACCTGGTGACTCTTTTCGAGCATGTAGGGCGGGACGCTCGAGGCCCCCTCGCCGTGAGCGATCTGCCAGGGCGCCGTCAGGGTGGGGACGAGATAGGTGCCGCGTTCGAGCATCAGGCCGATGGCTTCCTCATCGAGCCAGACCCCGTGCTCGATGGAATCGACCCCTGCCAGGATGGCGTTCTTGATGCCCTCGGCGGCCTGGGCGTGGGCGGCGACGACGCGGAAGGCCTTGTTCGCTTCCTCGACGCCCGCGCGGAGCTCCTCGAGGGTGAAGGAGGGCGAACGGGGGTCGACGCCGGGCGTCATCACGCCGCCGCTGGCGAAGAGCTTGACGGCGCGGGCGCCGGCGCGGAGCTGCTCGCGGACGCGCTTGCGGACCTCGTCGGGGCCGTCGGCTTCGACCGCGATGAAGCCGTGACCGTGGCCGCCGGTCATGGTGACGCCGTAGCCGGCGGCAAGGATGTGGGGCCCGTCGATGAGGCCGGAGTCGACCGCCGCGGCGAGGTGGATGTTCAGGTGGTCGGCTGCGCCGAGGTCACGGACGGTAGTGACACCGGCGCGAACGGTCCGGAGGGCGTACTCGCGGGCGCGCAGGGCGCGAAGGGCGAGCGGCTCGCTGCGGGAAGCCGAGAGTTCGCCGGGGTCGCCGCTGGAGGTGAGGTGCACGTGGCAGTCGATCAGACCCGGGATGAGGTAGCGGCCACCCCCGGCGAGGCGACGCGTGCCCGGGGGGATATTCTGCGGCTCGCCGGGGCCGACCCAGCGGATACGGCCTTCGGCGCAGAGGACGGAGAACCCGGCACAGAACGCCCGGGCCTCGGCGTCGAAGGCATGGACATCAGCGACGAGCACCGGGGGCGGCGATTCAGGCACGGGGCGCATTGTTCCACGGCCCCGGTATGATGACCACCCGTGCGCCGGGCGCTACATCGGCGCAGGGAGGTAGACAGGCGATGAATCCCCGCATCCAGCTGGTGCTCGATGAGTTCGACCGGCACCGACGACAGTTCGCACACCTGTGCCGTTCATTGAGCGAAGACGAGCTCGGGGCGACGGTGCCGGGTTCGCACTGGACGGTGCGGGATTATGTCGCTCACCTCTGCTCCATCGACGGGCTGATCGCGCCGCGGTTCGCGGCGATGGTGGGGCAATCGGCGCCGCTGCCGGACACGCCGATCCCGCAGCCGTTCGATATCGACGAC
>DAOUCS010000007.1:0-32355 GCA_034431815.1 Dehalococcoidia bacterium | reverse complement strand
GCCTCCGGAGAGCCTCATCGGACGGCTCCGCGATGAGGCCGTCTCCGAGGAACTCCCGCCTGAGCACCTCCTGATGCTCGTCGTCCACCTCGCGACCGCCGGCAACGGACCGCTGGCCCTCTTCATCGGGAACGCCGTTCTTGCTCTGGCTACCAATCCCGAGGCTGCCGAGGCCCTCCGGCACGAGGGTGTCTCCTGGATGGCAGCCCTCGAAGAGCTCGCCCGGTTCGATACGCCTACCCACGTCATCTCCCGCTGGGCGAAGGCCCCCGTCGAACTCGCCGGCCGATCCATCGGACCCGGCGACACGGTGCACCTGGTGCTGGGGGCTGCGAACCGCGACCCCGACCGCTTCCACGAGCCCGACCGCCTCGATCTCGGGCGCCGGCCGGGCCGGCACGCTGCCTTCGGCCTCGGCGTTCACTTCTGCCTGGGTGCGAACTTGGCACGTCTCGAGGCCGAGGTAGCGCTTCGTTTTCTCCTCGAACGCTTCCCCAGCCTGCGGGTTCTGTCCACGGAGCGGCTGCGGTCGTTCCAGCTCCGCGGTCCGCGCCGGCTCGTCCTCGCGCCCGTCTAGTCGTTGGTACCCGTTCGGCCACGAAAACGGGGCCCGAACGGCCGCCCGACGCAAGCCGCGGGCCCGCGAGGCTTAAGAGCGATGGCCTCCACGCGTTCCGCTGCACCGGCTGACGATCGGGGGTACCTCCCGTTCATGGCCGGCGGAATCGTCGCGGCGGCGGGCGTGGGCTTCGTGCTGGCAGCCTACGTGCCGTTCGCTGCGGCGGGGCTGGTGGGGCGTCCAGAAGATGTCCCGTTCCTCGTCCAGGCCCACGGGGCGGCCCAGCTCCAGGGGTGGGCAGGGCTCTTCGTGGCGGGCATGGCCTTCCGTCTCGCTCCGCGGCTCGCCGGTCGGCGCCCTGTGGACTCGCGGCTCTCATGGTTGACCCTCGCCCTCCTGGCGTCAGGCGCGGCCGGGCGGGTCCTGGGACAATCGATACCTGGCCTCGAAGGGCTCTGTGTTCCCGCGGGTATCGCCGCCGCTTTGGGCATGCTCCTTACGGCGGCGACCCTTGGCTGGTACCTTCTCCGCACCCGGCGGCCCGGAGCCTGGACGCTCGGGTTCGGGGCCGGGGCAGCCTGGTGGGTGTGGTGGGCCGTTGCCACGGCGCGCTCGGCGACGCAGCTCGCAGAGCGGCGCTTCCTCCTCTTCCCCGAACACGACCCGGTCCTGTGGACGGTCACGCTCGGCGCGATTGGAAACTTCATCTGGGCGGTGCAGTCGCGGAGCGTGCCGACCTTCTTCGGACGGAGTCAGCCGCCGGCCCTCCGCTTCGCGCTTCCCTGGGCGGTGATGAACGTCGGCCTCGTTGTCGTGGCGCTGCAGGCGTTCGAGCCTCTCCGAACGGCTCGGGCGGAGGGGGCCGGTCTCGTCCTGGCTGCGGTCGGGATGGCCGGCCTTGCCGTCCTCGTCGGCGCGTTTCACGCCCGCGCCCATCGGCTTCGACCGCGGGCTCGCCCGGCGGCTCGCTACGTCGCGGCGGCGAATTGGTGCGCCGTCGGCGCTGCGGCTGCCCTCCTTTGGGCTGGGGTCCACACTGCCGCTGCCGGAGTTCACACGGACCCTGGCGTCCGCGACGCTGCCCGTCACCTCTTCGGCGTGGGCACCATCACGATGCTCATCGTGGGAGTCGCGCAGCTCATCGCGCCCATTTTCGCCCTGGGGCGCGCCGAGCCTCGGCCGTTGGGCATCGCCGATCAGGCCGCCTTCTGGGGCCTCGCCGGCGCCGCCGCGCTCCGCGCGCTTGCCGGGCTGCTGACTCCGTGGGTCGCCTACGACCACCGGATGGCGATGGCGGGTCTCGCGGGCGTGCTCGCGTGGTACGGCATCGCCCGCTTCGCTTGGCTTGCGCTCGATGCCTACCGAAACGAGGGTCGAATGCTAGAGCTCCTCGCCCGCGGGGCAGCGCGCTGAAGCTCAGCGTTCCTGGAAAAAGCCTGGCGGAGAGGGTGGGATTCGAACCCACGAGGGGCAAGTGCCCCTACACGCTTTCCAGGCGTGCCTGATCGGCCACTCCAGCACCTCTCCGCGCCGCGGCCTCAGCCCGGATCGTACCAGCTCCCGCTGCTTCGCTCAGGACTGCCGCTTTTGGCGTCGGGGCCGCCGTGTCTTTGCCTCGAAGCGGCGCCACCCCTCCTCGTAACCCTCGCGCGCCCCGGCCCGGGCCTCTTCCAGCATCGCTTTCGCCGTGTCTCGGGCCCCCAGAAGCGCGGCCCGCACCCAATCCGCAAGCGGTAAGCCTCGCGTGCCCTTGCCGCTAGGGCTCCCGCTCACCTCATCGCCTCCCGCGCCGGCGCCGCACGCTCTCCGGGAAGGTTCGTACGGCCCGTAAACCGCGTCGCACCCCCCGGTACACGGAGTACACCCGGATGATCGGCGAGGCCACGCTCTCGCCGGCGAACTCCGCCGTTCCCCGCACCTCGTCCAGCGTCCCCTTCAACGACTCGAGGGCGGGGATGAGTTGCTGGCGGACCACCCGCCGGAGGAGCAGGATGAGCGCGATGGTTGCAGCGAGCGCGACGATGCCCAGGAGCGCACTCACCACCAGCAGCGCTCCGAGCACCACGATCACCACGTCGCGCCATTCGCTCCAGCTGTCGGGGGCGGACCAGCTCTCGGGCGCCCAGCGGTCGGGGTAGATATCGGCGCCGAAATACCCGTCGGCGATGCCTGCCACCGCCAGGTAGACGATGACGATGAGCAGCGCCGCGAAGACCACCGTCAAGAAGAATCGCATCCTGCTTTCCCCTACGTCGTGGCCGATGATAGGCGCACCCGGGTCCCGAGCGCAAAAGGGGGCCGTCCCTTGCGCCTGCGGGAAGCGCTTCCGATCCATAAGTTGAGGGATATCCCCAATATCCCCCATCAGGGAACAGGGAAAGAATGAGCCTAGGGCAGAACTGTCAGGGGTCGACGGGGAGAACTCGAGGTGCGACGGAAGTCGGCGAGGCGGAGACGAGGTGGCTGCGCTCCTTCTGGTCATCGATGACGACGAGCCCGTGCGGGTGATGCTCGCGCGACTGCTCGCTGGCCAGGGCTACCAGGTCATCGAGTTCGAGAACGGCCTCGCCGCCCGGGATTGGCTCGATGCGAACCGCCCCGACCTCGTCATCACCGATATCGTGATGCCTGGGCTTTCGGGGACGGAGCTCCGAAGGTACATCGCGCGGAAGTACCCGCGTCTGCCTGTGATCCTGATCAGTGGCTACAGTGCCGACGAGCCGGCCGAGTTCGCCGCCCGTTCCCCCCACACGGTGTTCGTGCCCAAGCCCTTCGCTGCCGACGAGCTGCTCGAGCTCATCGAGGAGATGCTCCCGGAGGACAAGATTCCCCCTCGGCGCCAGCCGGCGTCGTAGGGTTCGCTACTGGGCCGGCGCCAGGCGAAGGGCATCGAGCGCTGCTGCCACGACCGCAGGGTGCGCTGCCAGGCCCGCAATGCGGTCGAGGTACCCCAGCTGGAAGGGGTCGCCCTCGGGAATTCCGGCCATCCCCGCGAGGATCCGCGCGTACTGGCGAGCCAGCTCCTCCGTCGGCGATTCGTTGAAGCGGATCATGTCGTAGGCCTGGATGACGTAATCGGCGAAGGAGCGGGCCTCCGACGTACTCCCCGGCAGCGCGTTCTCCACCTTCGGACTGGGGAGGACACCCACCGACTCGGGTACCCACCGGCCGCTGTTCAGGAACGCGAGCAGGTCGATGTTGAGGGAACGGGCCATGGGTGTGCCGTCCATCGCCAGCCCAGGAATGGCGGCCACGAGGTGCAGGTAGAGGAGCGCATCGAACGCTGTGGCAGCGACCTCCTCCCAGCGGCCGTCGAAGTTGTCGCAGTGGATGGCCTCGTGCGCCAGGAGCGGCATGAGGAATTCGAGCCGTTCACCTTCCAGCCGCGGATTTAGCCATACGGTCCGCCGCCCGGCCGTGTCGTGGGTCACCCGGGCAAGCATGTCGGGGTACTCAGGTGGCGGCGCGAAGACGATGGAGGCGGGTTGTCCGGTGCAGTTCTCGCCGGTGAGGAGCCAGGCAATCGCCGGCTGGGCGAACGTGCCGGTGAGCGCCGCGAGCGCAGCTCGTGCCTTCGGCGACGGCACGAGCTCGGATGGGATGGCGTCGTACAGCGACAGCGCCGCTGCTTCCACGGGGGCGGAGGCGCCCCGCGCCCGGAGGTGAGCGCGCAGCACCACGCGCATCACCGCCGGGTCGCGGTCGGCGTCGGTAACATCCGGTGTTCTGCGCACTTCGATGACCGCTGGGTCTGTGAACTGCCACGGGGCGTTGGCAAGGGCCGCCTGCACCGGTGGGAAGGCGCCTTCGATGCGCGCCTCGATCTGGTCGGTGGCCCCGGGGACGAACGCGCGCCGCTCCACCGCGACGCGCGAGCCTTCCGATACCACCGCGTCGACCACAAGGTCGACCACGTCGTCCCGACCTGCGGGCCGTTCGGCGCTCTGCACGAAAAGCTCGCGCTCTCCGCCTGGTAGCACAAGCACCACCTTGAAGTACGATGCCAGCGGGATGTCCCGGCGGATGGTTCGGAACTCGCGGTCGAATTGGACGCGGATGCGCGTGCGTACTTCGGCCACGCCCGCCTCGCTGACGGAGCGCTCGGCCGACGCGGAAAGGATGCGCGGCGTCTCGACCGCCGTCTCGCGCCCACAGGCACCCGCGACGGCGAGCACCGCCGCCGCCAGCCAGCTGGCCGCCCCCGCACGCCACACGTGAGGCAGTAGCGCCATGGACGGCACTCAGCATACGCGCCCGCTCTGGCCGCGAGGTGATCTCCCACCGGTCATCGAAAGGAAAGTGAAAGCCGACAGGAGCACCGAGGAGTACGTTTGCCGTCTGCTCGGCCTCACGCGGCACGTCGCGGTGGTGCTCTATCCCCTTCCCGAAGGGGGACGCCCCTTCCTGACGCCCATCGCCATCCCGCCGGGCTCGGTTTCCGTCGGGGTCTTCTGGCGGCGCCGACCGTACGCTGTCTACCGGTTCCGTTCGCCGGAAGGAGCGCTGCTCGGTCACCGGCTCGACGCCGTGTTCGAAGTGCGTTTTGTTGCGGACGCGGTCGAGTTCCGCGACCTCATCCTCGATTGGTGGCTCGACGCCGACGGCTCGCTCCTGCGGGCCGAAGACCGCGACGCCTTCGAGGAGGCCGTGGCGGCCGGCCGGCTTCCCCCTCGAGCCGTCGCGGCTGCTCTTCGGGCGGAGCGGGTGGCCCTGGCGCCGCGGCGGCTGCTCGCCGAATTGGGCCGCATCGAGCGCGAGTTCGGGGCCTTGCCCTGAGGGTTCCCGCGCGCGCATACTCTCGGCCACATGTGGAGCTTCCTCCGCCGTCAGGCGCTCATCATCCTCGCCGGCTTTGCCGTCACCTTCCTCGTCTATCTTTTTGTCCGCTTCAACGCCGACGACATCCTCCTCGGCATGGCGATCGGCGCTGGGGCGGGCCTCGCGCTCGCGGTGATCATCTTCCTGCTCGAACGCCAGTTCCCCGAAGAGCGCAAGCCTCCGACGGGCTGACCCCGAAGGCCGTACGATCGTCTCCGATGGCCTCCGCACTTCCTGCTGCGCGCCGCGGGCACCTTGCCGTGGCTGAAGTCTTCGCCGCGCTGGAGGCGATGCACGGCGGCGAACACTGGCATTGGACGCCCGAAACCCCGCCGTTCGAGATCATGGCCGGCGCCGTCCTCGTCCAGCGCGCTGCCTGGACAAATGCCGAGCGCGCTCTCGACCGGCTGCGCGCCGCGGGAGTGCTCTCTCCCGAGGGAATCCTGGGCCTTCCCCTTTCCGCTCTCGAAGAGCTCGTCCGTCCGGCCGGCTTCTTCCGCACGAAGGCCCGGAAGCTCCGGGCGCTGGCCTCGGCCGTCCAGGAGTGCGGCGGACTCGATGCGTTCCTCGGAATGTCGTCCCCGGAGCTGAGGGCACGACTGCTGGGCGTCTGGGGCATCGGACCGGAGACGGCCGACGCGATCCTGCTCTACGCCGCGAAGCGGCCCGCCTTCGTCGTCGATGCCTACGCGGCGCGCGTCTTCCGACGGCTCGGCCTTGGCCCGAAGCGGGACACCTACGACGCGTGGCAGGAGTGGTTCGTGCGGCAGCTCCCTGCCGACGTGCCCTTGTGGGCTCGGCTCCACGCCCTCATCGTGCTTCACGCCAAACGGCGCTGCCGCAAGCTGCGGCCCCGCTGCGCAGGCTGTCTCCTCCGCGGGCAGTGTGCCGCAGCTATCTCGGCGGGCGAGGGCGGGCTACCCTGAGCGTATGCGTCTCGGCATCATCGGCCTGCCGCTGAGCGGGAAGACCACGTTCTTCAATGCCGTCACCCGGAGCCGCGCGCACACCGGCGCCTACAGCTCGCAATCGCAGCCGAACGTCGGCGTCGTGCAGGTGCCCGACGAGCGCGTCGACCGCCTTGCCGAGCTCTACCGCCCGAAGAAGAAGACCTACGCCACCATCGAGTACGTCGACTTCCCCGCGGGCTCGGAGGCGTTCGGTAAGGGGCAGGGCATCGGCGGCCGCTTCTTCAACGAGCTCGCTCGCATGGACGCCCTTATCGGCGTCATCCGCGCCTTCCGGAACGACACGGTGCCCCACCCGGAGGGGTCCGTCGATCCGGCGCGCGACATCGCGACCCTCGAGATGGAGCTGGCCTTCGCCGACTTGGGCATCATCGAGCGCCGCCTCCAGCGGCTGGAGACCGAGATCCGCTCGCTCCGTGCCGGCGAGCGGGACCGTCCCCAGCGCATCGCCGACCTCCTCCGCCGCATGCGGAAAGGGCTCGAGGCCGAGACGCCGATCCGCGCCCAGCCGCTCTCGGCCGACGACTGGGAGCTGCTGGAGGGCACCCAATTCCTGTCCGCCAAGCCGCTGCTGCTCGTGATCAACATCGGCGAGGAAGACCTGCCCCGCCGAGCGGAGATCGAAGCCGCCTACCGACAGCGCTACCATGCGCCCGGCCGCGACGCGGCCGCGATGTGTGCGAAGTTCGAGGCCGAGCTCAACGAACTCTCGGAGGAGGACGCAGCCGCATTCCGCGCCGAAGCGGGAGTCGCTGAAAGCGGTGCCGCCCAGGCCATCCGGGCCAGCTACGCCCTTCTCGGCCTCATCAGCTTCCTCACCGCGGGGCCCGATGAGTGCCGCGCCTGGACGATCCGCGCCGGAGCCACGGCACCCGAAGCGGCCGGGAAGATCCACTCTGACCTTCAGCGGGGGTTCATTCGGGCGGAAGTCATCCGCTTCGAAGACCTCGTCGCCGCCGGCAGCGAGGCCGAGGCGCGCAAGCGGGGGCTGCTTCGCACGGAAGGGAAGAACTACGTCGTGCAAGACGGCGACGTGCTCCACATCCTCTTCAGCGTGTAGGCCGCCGCTACATTCGCGCCGCGGCGGGCACCCGCACGGGAGCTCCTTCGAGCCGGAGCAGCCGCTCCTTCAGCGCCAGACCGCCTCCGTATCCGTGGAGCGAGCCATCCGATGCGACGACGCGGTGGCAGGGGAGCCAAATCGGGAGCGGATTCGCCCCGACGATGCGGCCGATGGCCCGCGCCGCCCCCGGGCGCCCGACATGCGCTGCCAGCCAGCCGTAGCTCCGCACTTCGCCGCGGGGAATCTCGCGCAGCGCCAGCCAGACGGCTTCCTGAAGCGGCGTGCAGGGCGGCAGGTCCACGGGGAACCTCTCGATCGGCGCCGGCGCGCCGTCAGCGTAGGCGCGGATGAGCCGGACGGCCTCGCTCAACCGTTCGTCGGCAGCTTCGAAGCTCCCGCCGGCCGCGATCGCCTCGGCCTCTGCTTCGGCGCGCGAGGGCCGAGGGAGCGTGGCGTACCGCAGGCCCCGCGGCCCCAGCACGAGCCCCACCCAGCCCAAGGCTGTCTCCGTCACTCGTGCGGGCAGTGCGCCGCTGCTTTGAAGAGCCGGCTTCATTCGGGGCCTCCTTCGGGCTTGTCGCGCAGGCGCAACAGCTTCTTGGCCAGGGCGTTCCGCAGCCGCACGTAGGCGCGCTGGGTTTCGCCCGCGTCGGCGCGCACGAGGTCAGGGCGCCCGTACCGGGTCTCCTCATAGGCGGCGGCGAGCGTCTTCGCCGCGTCGGGCCGTCGCACCGCCGCGCCGAGTTTTGCGGCGTATTCCTGGGGCGTCTCGTAGTGGGTCGGGCGGATGCCTGCCCAGCTCCCCATACGCTGCACCTTCGCCCAGAGCGCCGCCGTCGCTGGGAGCCCGCCGAGCCCCCATCCCCACGCCAGCCGCGCGCCCCCCGCGGCGGCAGCGAGGGTCGCGACCGCTGCTACAAGCGCCCAAATCAGCGCCCACGGTGGGCCTGCCGGGGCGTTCGTCGGCGGCTGTGCCAGCGATGTCCCGACCCCGCCCGGGATGTCGCTGAACAGCGGGTCCTCTGGGAAGAGCTGGTCGAGGGGTAGGAAGTCCTCCAAGTTCGGCACCTGGCTCGGGTCGATGGCGATCTCGCTTCCCGCCGGGCGGTCGGCGGTGGGGTTGAAGGGCACCCAGCCGTAGCCAGGGAAATACACCTCGACCCACGTGTAGGCATCGTCCTTCCGGACGATGAAGGTCGCGCCGTTCTGGTCCTTCGGGTCGAGCGCGTAGCCGGCTGCGACGCGCGCTGGGATGCCGAGGGAGCGCAGCATCACGGCCATGGCTGTTGCCTGGTAATCGAAGTAGCCGCGCTTCAGTTCGAAGAGGAAAAACTCGACCGCGTCGCGCCCAGGAGGCGGGGCTGGAACCGTCGGGTCGAAGGGGAACTGGCGGAGGTACGCCTCGATGGCGGCGGCGGCGTCGTACGGGTTCGTCGCCCCGGCGGTCACCCGCTCGGCCTCGCGCCGCACCGACTCCGGCACGTCGGCTGGCAGCTGCAGGTAGCGCTGCGTCACCCAGTCGGGATAGTCGGCGCCGGCGCCGCGGAGCTGGTCGGGCGTCGCGATGGAGACCGAGCCGACGGCGTTGTAGGTGTCCCCATCCCGCAGCACCCGCCGGCTGCGAATCTGGACGATGTCCCCCGCGTGCGCCTCGGAGAACTCCATCACCGTGTTCCGGTTCGAAGCCAAAGGCACCCCGGGGAAGAAGAGCGTGCTTTCGTCGCTCCGCATGGTGACGGAAATCGTCGTGGCGACCCGGCTCTCCGAGATGTCCTCGGTGCTGAGCTGAGGGAGCGTCCCCGCCTCGAGCCGCTGCTGGTCGCGGCCCGTCGCCCGCCAGCCGCTGCCGGTGTAGGTGTCGTAGCTGGTGCCGTAGAGGAAGCCTCCTTGGATGCCTGTCACCTCGAAGAGCACCCGCTGGCCGAGCTCCACGTCGCCGCGGATTGGCAGCACCCCCTGGAACCTGTGGAAGTTGCCGCCCGCACCGAACTGGAGGTTCACGTTGCTGAACAGCCGCACCACATCGTCCGTGAGCCCCTCGAAGGGCTGCACGAAGAACAGCGCCACGCTCTTCACGGCGTTCGCCTGCTTGCCCAGCGGCACGCTCCAGGCCAGTGCCACGAACAGCAGCGTCAGCGTGACGGCGACCTGGGCGGCGTTCAGGCTCACGAAGTCCGGGTAGGGAACGCCCGCCCGCCGCCACTGCCCCTGCAGCCGCTGGAGGTAGACACGCGACAGCAGGAGCAGCCCCCCCAGGAGGTAGAAGAAGAACGGCGCGCTTGGCTGCCCCTTGATGAGGCTGATGTTGAGAAGGAGCACGACGCCCCCGGGGATGAGTGCGAACCAGGGGTTATGCCAGCGGAAGGTCACCCACGTACCCACGTACAGCCCGGCGTACGTGGCCGCATGCACGAAGATGACGAAGGGCAGGTTGTCGGTGCTGATGTCGCCCGCCACGACGACCCGGTACCACTCGACCATCCGGAATCGGACATCAGCAATACGGTCGGCCAACGTGGCGCCGTCGGCGAAGCTCTGCGCCGCCAGCAGCACCACGAGTCCCCCGGCCAGCAGCCCGGCGAGGTGGAGCAGGGTCCAATGGAGCCGAATCCGCGCTGCCAGCAGTCCGGCAACAAGGCCTGCCGCCGCAGTCGGCACCAAGGCTGGCATGCCGTCGACCCACTGTCCCTGTTGCACGGAAGCGGCGACCGAAAGGGCGCAGACGGCGAGCGCTGCGAGGGTGAACCAGTCCTCCCAGCTCAGGAGGATCCGCGGAGCGCCTACCGCCGCAGCCCCGACGCGGCGTCCCAGCGACCGCTGCGCGTGGAGGTTCAGCTCTGCCATGCCGGCACCCCTCCGGGCGCGCTCAGGGCGAGCGTGAGGTCGTCGCCGTTCGAGACGACGTACGTCATGACGTCGCTCGCCGTGAGCTCACCATACAGCATGAGCGGCGAGCGGGTGTCTCCGAACGTGCTGGGATCGATGAGCACCACCGCCATCCGCACCCCGCGCTGCGCGAGGGAGAGCGCCGCCGGCAGCCAGTGGTCGTCCGTCGAGGGTGTGACGATGACCAGCGTGGTGTGGCGCCCGAAACGCCGCTGCTCTTCGAGGAGCAGGTTGCCGAGCGGCACGTCCCCGACGGCTTGGGCGAGGGCAAGGCTCTCCAGGATGCGCGTGAGCTGCTGCGGCCCGCGCTCCGCTTCGACGATGTCGAGGTCGCGCCCGAAGCTCAGCAGCCCTACCGAACGGTTGGCGATGAGGTAGTGCCGCGCGATGCTCGCCGCTGCCCGCACGGCGTACTCTTCCGTGCTCTCGTCGCCCGAACCGGCGTGCACGCGGCTTTCCAGGTCAAGGATCACCCAAACGTCGCTCGCCGGGTCCAGCTCGAACGTTTTCACCATCAGCTCGCCCGTGCGCGCCGTGCTCGGCCAGTGGATGCGCCCGAGCGAATCGCCGGGCTGGTACTCCCGGATTCCGCTCGCGTTCGGCGTCACGTAGTGGGTCCTCCGCCGGAAGCGTCCTTCGCCCGGGAGATTCGCCGGCGGCGCCTGGAAATGCGGGATGTCGAAGACCGGCGGGTAAACGAGAATCTGTTGGGATTCGCCGAACGTCCGCGTGAGGCGAAAGATGCCGAACGGGTCAGTGCCCGTCACCTGCAGCGGGCCCCATTCGTAGAGGCCCCTGCGGACGAGGGGCGTGTCTACCAGCCAGTTCCGCGAGCGCCGGGGCGGGATCACGACCACACGCTTCGCCTGGTGGCCCGGCATCGTGCTCGGGTCGTCGACCTCCAGCCAGATCTTCGGCCAGAACCCCCGGTTGCGGACTTCGATCACCTCTTGGGCCTCTTGGCCCACCTGCGCGCGTTCGGTACGCCGCTGGACGGTCGCCTCCAGGGCCCGCACGTTTGCCCAGGCAACCACGTACGCCGCCGGGATGAGCAACGCCAGGACGTAGGTCAGGCGGAAGACGAGCCAGAAACCGGACGCGCCGGCCCAGAACGCCGAGAAGATGAGCAGCCCGACGAGAATCGTGAGCGTCCGCCGCTGCGGAGAGAACGCCCGGCGCACGAGGGCGCGCATTTTTCATGCCCTCGCGCGAGCACCCGGTACCGGCACCCGGTTCAGGCAGGCGGTCACCACCTCCTCGGCGGTGGTCCCCTTCACCCGAGCGCCCGGGCTCACGATGATGCGGTGCGCCAGCGTCGCGTGGGCGAGCGCCTTCACGTCGTCCGGGGTCACGAAATCGCGGCCGGCCAAGAGAGCCCGCGCCTGCGCCGTCCGGAAGAGCGACAGCGAGCCGCGAGGGCTGGCCCCCAGGTAGACCGCCTCGTGCTGCCTCGTCGCGTTCGCCAAGGCCACGATGTACTGCTTGATGAGCGGGTCGACGTAAATCTCCTTCACCGCTGCCTGGAGCTGGAGGATCTCCGTCGCGTTCGTGACCTGCTCCAGCGAATCCACAGGGTGCTGGATCTGCTGCGCGTCGAGCACTAGGACCTCGTCCGTCGGGCTGGGGTACCCCAGGTGAATCTGGGCCATGAACCGGTCGAGCTGAGCCTCCGGGAGGGGGAATGTCCCTTCGTATTCGATGGGGTTCTGCGTCGCGATGACCATGAAGGGCTGCGGCATGCGGTGGGTCACGCCGTCGACCGTCACCTGGCGCTCCTCCATGGCCTCCAGCAGGGCCGACTGCGTCTTCGGGGTTGCCCGGTTCACCTCGTCGGCTAAGACGACCTGGGCCATGATGGGCCCCGGCCGGAACTCGAAGTCGCCCGTTTTCTGGTTGTAGACGGAGACGCCGGTGATGTCGCTGGGCAGGAGGTCGGGCGTGAACTGGATGCGGCGGAACGTCAGCCCTGTCGAGCGGGCGAGGGCCCGGGCCATCATCGTCTTGCCCACGCCGGGCACGTCGACGATGAGGAGGTGGCCGCCGCACATCAGCACCGTGATCGCCAGCTCGATCTCCTTCCGCTTGCCGACGATCACGCGCTCGACGTTCTGGATGATCCGTTCCGCAATGAGCTTTGGGTCCTCCACCGAATGCCTCCCGGACGTCCGTCGATGCGGCCGATACCGCGCCGGTATTCTAGCAGCGCTGCGGAACGCCGCGGTTAATGCGGGCGCAGGGCATCGGTGAGGAGCGCCACAGAAGCTCGTACCGCGTCTTCCAACGGCCACTCCTGGCGGAGGTGGAGGAAGACGAAGGGGATCGTGGCCCGGCAGAACGCCGCCAGCAGCGGGGGCGGAAAATCACTCCGGATCTCGCCGCGCTCCACGCCGCGCTCGACGATCCGCGTCACCCGTGCCTCCAGCTCCCGCTTCAGCTCGGCGGGGATGAGGTCATCGGGCATCCTGACGCCGAGTTCCATTCCCGTAATGAGCTCGAAGATGCCGCGGCCGCGCTCCGCCAGGCCGCAGGCCCTCGCCACCAGGTGGCGGAGCGCGTCGATGGCGTACGGGTTTGCCTCGGCCTCGGCGATGATGCCGCGGACCTCCTCCAGCGTGTCGGCGATGATGGCCGAGACCAGCGCCTCCCGTGTCGGGAAGTGGCGGTACAGCGTCCCCACGGCCACACCGGCCCGCTCGGCGATCTCCCGCATCTCCGCCGCCTCGCCCCGCTCAGCCAACACCTCACGGGCCGCGGCGAGCAGCCGCTCCCGGTTCAAGCGCGCGTCCGAACGCTCGCTCTGGGCCGCCATCGTGCCCGCATTCTACCCGTTCGCCCAGCGTTTGACGAGAACCGGAGTTCCTGTTCACGCTGTGATCCGGAACATGATGTTCACTCCCGGCACCGGAGGCGTGCGATGAGCCGACGTTCCGCCCTCGAACGCTGGGGACGCTTCGTCGCCCGACACCGCGGTCCCGTGCTCCTCGTCTGGCTCGGCGTCATCGCCGCCCTCGGTCTCGCGGCCGCGCGCCTCGGCGGCGAATTCGGCGGTAACTTCAGCGTCCCTGGGACCGAATCCCAGGCGGCGCAGGACCTGCTCGAGGTTCGCTTCCCCCAGCAGGCCGGGGCCCGGGCAGACGTCGTCTTCCGCTTCGAAGGCTCCTTCACCGATCCCGCCGTCCAGGACCGCATCCGCGCCGTGCTTGAGGAGATCAGCGCGCTTCCCGGCATCGCCGCTGTCGAGACGCCGTTCGAGCATCCCCGCTACGTGTCGCCCATCGCACCCATTGCCCGTGCGGTCGTGATCTTCGAAGAAGAAGCAGGGCAGATCGAGTCGGCCGACGTTCGGCCTCTGCTCGACGTGGTCGACCGCGCCGGCGGGCCCGGCTTCCGCGTCGAAGCGGGCGGCCAGGCGGTGCGGGTCGTGGAGCTCCCCCATTTCGGAACGGCCGAGTTCTACGGTCTCGGCGCCGCGGCGGTCGTGCTCGTGGTCGCCTTCGGGTCGGTGGTGGCGGCCGGGCTCCCTATCGGCGCCGCCGTGTTCGGGCTGGCGCCGGGCTTCGCCCTTCTCCTCATCGCCGCCCGCTCGGGCCAGTTCCCCGAGTTCTCGCCCCAATTCGCCGTGATGATCGGCATGGGCGTGGGCATCGACTACAGCCTCCTCGTCATCACGCGCTTCCGGGAGGGACTGCACGCCGGCCTCCCTGTCGAGGAGGCGGTGGGGCGGGCGGTCGCCACCGCTGGCCGGTCGGTCATCTTCGCGGGAGCGGTCGTGGCGCTCTCGTTCCTCGGGCTTCTGGTCATGGGGTTGCCGTTCGTGGGCGCCATCGGCATCACCGGGACCATCATGGTCACCACGGCCGTCATCGTTGCCCTTACCGTGACCCCGGCGGTGCTCGCCTTCCTTGGCCGCCGCGTCGATTCACTGTCGGTCCCCTACTTCCGCGGCACCGAAGGGGTGAACCCCCAGAGCATCTGGTACCGCTTCAGCAGGAGCATCCAGCGCCGGCCGTGGCCTGCCTTCCTGCTCGCCCTGGCGATGCTCCTCGGCCTCAACTTCCCCGTGCTCGATATGCGCCTCGGCTTTACCGACGCCGGTAACAAAACGACCGACTACCACACGCGCCGCGCCTACGACCTGCTGGCCGAGGGCTTCGGGCCTGGGTTCAACGGGCCGCTCATCGCCGTGCTCGACGGTCCCGGTGCGGCGGCGGCAGCCGAAGAGCTCGGCCGCCGGCTGGCGGCGCTCCCTGGCGTGGCAGCCGTCGGCGAGCCGATTGCCCGCCCCGATGGGCAAACGGCCATCGTCACGGTCATCCCCGCCTTCGCCCCGCAAGACGAACGCACCGACGCCCTCATCGGCCGCGTCCGCGCGGAGGTGCTCCGGCCCTTCTCCGCCGAAACCGGCCTTACCGCCCTCCTCACCGGGCCAACGGCCGCCTTCGTCGACATCGGGCACCGGATAACGGAGCGGATGCCGTACCTCTTTGCCGGAGTCATCGGCATCTCCTTCCTCCTCCTCATGACGGTGTTCCGCTCGGTGGTCATCGCCGTCAAGGCGGCCATCCTCAACATGCTCTCCATCGGGGCGGCGTTCGGCGTGGTCGTCGCCGTGTTCCAGTGGGGCTTCCTCGCCGACCTCGTGGGCATCAAGGAGGGACCCATCGAGACTTTCCTGCCCATGATCCTCTTCGCCATCCTCTTCGGCCTATCGATGGATTACGAAGTGTTCCTCATCAGCCGCGTCCGGGAGGAGTACGTGCGGACCGGCGCGAACGGGCTAGCCGTCGCCAACGGGCTTGCTGCCACGGCGCGCGTCATCTCTGCCGCGGCCGCGATCATGGTTGTCGTCTTCCTCTCCTTCGTGACGCTCCCGGATCGCACCATCAAGGAGTTCGGCGTCGGCCTGGCGACGGCGGTCTTCATCGATGCCACCGTCGTCCGCCTCATCCTCGTTCCTTCGGCCATGGAGCTGCTTGGCCGGGCGAACTGGTGGTTCCCCCGCTGGCTGGACCGCATCCTGCCGCGCATCGACGTCGACGTGCCCGAAGGGGCGGGGACGGTGCCCGCCGGGAGCCGCTGAGCCTTCCCGTTCCCAGCCGGCAGTCCCCGACGTACCCTGGGCGGCATGAAGCGCGCCCCGGAAGAGTGGGTCGCTCTCGCCCGCGAGCTCGCATGCCGCTTCGCCGAACGCGCCCCCCGGCACGACCGGGAGGGCTCGTTTCCATTCGAAAACTTCGCGGATCTCCGGGCTGCCGGGTTCCTGGCGCTGACGGTTCCCCGGCGGTACGGCGGCGCCGAACTCTCCCTGCCCGACTACCTCCGCGTTCTTGAGGAGCTCGCAGCGGGCGATGCCTCCACGGCTCTCGGGCTCGCCATGCACCTCGTCCGGTTCGGCGCCGAACGGGAGGCGCCCACCATCCCGGAGCGCCGGTTCGCCGAGCTCTGCCGGGGCGCGGTGGAGCACGGCTGGCTGGTGAACACCGCTGCCACCGAAGAGGGCCTGGGTAGCCCCGCCGGCGGCGGCATTCCCGAAACCCGCGCCGCTGCGACCGAGGGCGGATGGGTGCTGAATGGCCGCAAGACGTTCACCACCCTCGCCCCAGCTCTTCGCGCTGCCATCGTCTCCGCGCGGATCGCCCTGGCCGACCCCGGGCCGCCGGTCATCGGCAACTTCCTCGTCTTCCTCGACGACCCGGGCGTGCGCATCGTCGAAACCTGGGACGCCCTGGGGATGCGCGCCACGGGAAGCCACGATCTCGTCCTGGAGGACGTGTTCCTTCCCCGCGACCGGCTCCTCAACCAGCGGGCGGCCGGCGCCCCCGACCCGCGCGGGGATGCTGCCTTCGCCTGGTTTGCCCTGGGCATCGCCGCCGTCACCATCGGTGTCGCCCGGGCCGCCCGCGACGAGGCTGTCGCCTTCGCCAAGGAGCGGGTGCCCCTCGGTCAGCGACCAATCCGCGAAATGCCAGGGGTACGCGCCCGTATCGCCCGTATTGAGCTCCTCCTCCACCGCAGCCGGACGCTGGTGAATGACGCCGCCCGCGCCTGGCAAACGCGTTCGTCAGAGCCGCCGCCGGTAGCCGACCGCGTCGCCATGGCGAAGATCGAGACGCTCAACGCTTGCATCGAAGCGGTCGACCTCGCCTTGCGCGTGGTGGGCGGCGTGAGCCTTCTGAAGCGACGCCCTCTCGAACGGCACTACCGCGACGTCCGCGCCGGGCTTCACAACCCGCCGCTCGAGGACCGCGCCCTCGAACAGCTGGCGCGCCGGGCCCTCGACGAGCCCCCGGCCCCCACCGGCGCCGTCGAATAACGCCGCCTCTTCAACCGCCCGGAAGGGTGAAGTCCTGCCCGATGGTGATGACGACGTCCGGCAGGGTCGTGTCGGTGCGCTGCGCGGTGCGGATGGCCGAAGGCGGGAGGTTCAGCCACTCCGCGATGTCCTCCGCTAGCTCCCGCTTTTCCGGGCTGTAGAGTGTCACCGTCGTGGCCGGCTGCGGGGCTGATGCCGGCCCCACGAACACTTCTGGGAGGCCCTTCACGTACCGCAAGTATCGGCCCAGCGCCTCCACGCGCGCTTCGCCGCCCGGCCCATACCCATTCTGGATTTCCACGTGCGCCCCAACGTAGCTCGTCTTCGGGAAGACAAGGCTCAGCCAGTACCGCACGTTGTCGGGGTTCGGGATGAGCACCGCCGCGCCCGCTTCGGTTGTGTAGGGGACGAGCGTCGGTACACCGTCGACGGGGTCTCCCAGCGAATACGTGGCGATGTCACCGCCCGTCTGCTTCAGCAGCAACGCGTACCCCGGAACCTTCGATGCGGGGATGTCGGTCACCACCATGTCCTTGTAGGCGTTGTAGAGCTCCAGCGCCTTATCGAGCAGGCCGGTGGCGAACGCCTTCCGCAGCGCGGCCTGCAGTACGAGCTCCTGACGCTTCACGCGGTTCAGGTCCGTGTCGTTCCGGTAGCGGCCGAAGGCGACCGCGTGGTAACCGTCGAGGAAGTTCCGTCCGGGCGGGAAGGTTACGTCCGTGTAGTGGATGTCGTCTTTGCTGTAGCCCCAGGTGGGAACGGCCAGCTCCTCGGGGACGTCGACCTCGATGCCGCCGAGCGCGTCGACCAGCGCTTCGGCCCCTTCGAAGTCGATGATGACCCAGTGGTCGATGGAAACGCCGAAGTTGAACTCCAGGTCGCTCGCGAGCTGCTTGGCTCCCGCCTCAAACGTGCCCCCGTACTCAATCCCGCGACCGTACGAGGTGTTGTTACGGTCCTCCACGATCTGTCCGTCTGGGAGCTTGATCTTCACCCACATGTCCCGGGGGAAGCTCAGGAGCGCCGCCTGTTTCGTCACGGGGTCGATCGTCGCGACCATGATCGCGTCGGTGCGATAGGCATCGAGGCGCTCGAACCCCGGACGGCGGTCGATGCCGATGACGAGGAGGTTGATCCGCCGATTGAACACGCTCTGGGACCCCGGCGTGCTGACCCCTATCGGACCCGGCAGGGCGCCGACGACGTTGGCCAACGGGGCAGTACTCCCGGGGAACACGGCCGGATACGCCCGCGTGAGTGTTCCCAAGGCTGCGTAGAGGGAGGCGAGGGTCAGCGCCCCCAACGCGACCACGAACAGAAACCGCTGGCTCGGCGTGGGGCGGGGTTCCTCGGTGGGGAAGCTGGCCCGTCGGATGGGGCGGGGTGAGGTTCCGGCAGCCATCGACAGTCTCGACCGTACGGCCGCTCCAGGCTTGGGTCAACGCGCGGCCGTGGGTCGTTGCCCTAGCCCAATCCGAGTTCTTCCAGCCGGTCGTCGTCGATCCCGAAGTAGTGCGCCAGTTCGTGGAGGACGGTAATCCTCACCTGCTCGCGAATTTCGTCGTCGGTCCGGCAGATCGACTCGATGGGCTCCTGGTAGATGGAGATCTTGTCGGGCGGCACGAGGTTGTACCCCTGCGATCCCCGCCGGGGGAGCGGGATCCCGTGGTACAAGCCCAGCAGGAGCTGCCCTGGCGGCACCCCCGCCAGCTTCCTATCGGCTGCCGTGGGGCGCTGCTCGACGACGATATCGACGTTCTCGATGCGCGCCAGGAGCTCCGGCGGGAGGGATGCGACGGCTTCGCGCACCAGCCGCCGGAAATGCGCCCGGCGAGCCCGGAAGGCGCGCACACGCTCCCGGCGGAGATCATCCATCGAGGGCCATCGTACCCGGCGGCTGTCCCCCAATGCGACGCAATCGTTTACCGCTTGGCTACCCGCCAGCGCGCGCTTTCCGCCGATCATTCCAACGTGCTCGGTTCGTTCCGACAACAGCGCGCAGCAGGAACGGTACGGCAGCTCGTGCGCCGCGGCGTCGGGGTGCGCGAGGCCTCGTGGCCTCTCCCCGAGCCCGGCGCGGAAGGGGCCTTCGTCGAAGCGGTGCGGGCCTGGATGGCGGAGTGCGGCGCGGGCATGCGCCGGCCGTACGGCGTCGACCACGTGGCCCTCGCCCTCTCGTGCCACGGCCACCAGGGACACCCACGCTGCTCGACGGCGCTCGGGATCCGGCCGCTCGGCGAATACCTCGGACCGCGCGGCGAACGCGAGCTGCTCGGCTTCGTCCGCGACGCCCGCCTCGCCTCGCCCGAAGGCGGCACGGTACGGGCTGTCTTCCTCTCCATGGGCGACCTGCTGGCGGCCCTGGAGGCGGCGGCCTAACTGGCCTGGCCCCTGCTCAGCGCGCAGCGTACCATTCCCTCATGCCCGCCCGTTCCAACCCTGCGCGCGCCCGTGCCCGCCTGGAAGAACTGCTCAAGGGGATCGCCGCCCTGCGCGGGTCCGGTCCCAACCCGTTCGACTACGACCTGTGGGAGAACCGCGCCCGCGAAGTACTCGAGGCGATGTACGGCCCCGATTCGCCCGAATTCGCACGGTACGCGGAAGCGGTGTTGAAGCGCGGACGCCTGCCGGGTGTACGGGGCCTGGAAGAGAACATGACGCTCAACATCCACGGTCCGTGGGGCATTCTCGCCCGCCTCGATAGGGCGGAAGCAGTGCTCCGTCAGCTGCTGGCCGAGCTCCCCTCTGCCTGAGCCTGAGGCCACTCCCAGTCGCGGGCGGCGCGCACCTGGGCCGCTGAGCCAGGGATGAGCGCCTCCAGCTCCGCCTCGAGCCGGGCCAACCGCGCCTGATAGGAAGGGCTCCGCAGCGACTCTGTGCTCATGATGAGGGCGTCTTCGCCGTCGGCGTAGTACCGCTTCCTTCGGCCCACTTCGTAGAAGCCGTACTTCCGGTACAGCGCTCGGGCCGCTTCGTTCGAAGGGCGGCACTCCAGCGTCAACGAGTCGAGGTCGTGTCCGAGGGCGATGGCGCCGAGTGTGTGGACCATCAGCCGCCCCAACCCGCGCCGCCGCCACTGCGGCGCCACTGCGACAGTGACGACGTGGCCCTCGTCGAGAACCACCCAGAGCCCTGCGAAGGCCGCGACCTCTCCGCCGACCAGCGCGACGGCGTACCTGGCGACCCGGTTCTCCGCGAGCTCGCGCCGAAACGCCGCCGGCGTCCACCCGCGCTCGAAGGAAGCCTGTTCGATGGCCGCCGCCGCGGCCGCGTCTTCGAGCCGCATCGGCCGGAGGGTGGCGAGGAGCGGAGCGGTGCTGAGGTATGCCACGTCTCGCATCGTACCGCGCCGGCCTACCGGCGGGTGCGGGCTGCATCGCCGAGGACGTGCGCTCGCCCCTCGGCGACCACGTACAGCGAGCCCGTCACGACGATGAGGTCGTCTTCGCGGGCATGGTGGCGGGCTGTCTCGATGGCCGCGGCGACGCTCTCCTCGGCGACGGCGGCCGGCCCCAGGAATCCTATCTCCTGGATGAGCACGTACGGGTCCAGCGCCCGCGGGTTTGCGAACCGGGTGCAGATGAGGAGGTCGGCGATGCGAGAGAGCTCCCTCCCGATCCCGCGAACGTCCTTGTCGGCCGTGCACCCCACGACCACGAAGCAGCGCCGCCAGGTGAAGTACTCCCGCAGTGCGCGTACGAGGGCCGCGGCGCTCTCGGCGTTGTGCGCCCCGTCGGCGACGAGCAGGGGCCGCTGCCCCATGACTTCGAGCCTCCCCGGAATGCGCGCCCGGGCGATCCCCTCGGCGATGGCGGCCGGGGTGATGGGCACGCCCCGCGCGGCCAGCGCCTCACCAGCCGCAACCGCCGTCATCGCGTTCTCCGCTTGGTGCCAGCCCAGGAGCGGCGTTCGCAGCAGGTGCCGGCCGCCCGGCCCTTCCACGGTGAACGCCTGGCCCCAGGGGTGGTGTTCCCCGCGCTCCGCACGGTACTTCGCAGCCACCTCGACGAGCTTCGCCCCCACCGCCGCGCACCGCTCCCGGACGACGTCCGTGACCCCCGGGGACCGCTGGGGGGCGAGGATGCAGACGCACCCCGGCTTGACGATGCCGGACTTATCCCGCGCGATGGCCTCCGGTGTCGGGCCGAGGATGTGGGTGTGCTCCAGCGAGACCGGTCCGATGATCGCCGCGTCCACCCGCTCGAAGACGTTCGTTGCGTCCCACGTGCCGCCGATCCCCACTTCCACCACTTGCCACTGAGCACCGGCTTCCCGCGCGAGCCAGAAGAAGAGCGCCGTCAGGATGCCGAAGGTGCTGACATTGCCCCCGGTTGCGGCCTGCTCGGCCTCGACGGCGGGCCGAATGGCCTCGATGCCCCGGGCGAAGACGTCCTCGTCGACGGGCAGGCCGTCGATGGCGATCCGCTCGGTGAAGGAATGCAGGTGGGGGCTCGTGTATAGCGCCGTCCGGAAGCCGGCTTCGCGGAGGATGGCATCGACCATCGTGCTGATGCTGCCCTTCCCCTTCGAGCCGGTCACGTGGATCGTCCGCCGTCCCATCTGCGGGTTCCCGAGCCGCGCGAGGAGCGACCGCATCGACTCGATGCTCTGGGCGGGGCTGCTCGAGACCTGGACACCCCGCTCCATATCCGTGAACGACAGGATGTACCGGAGCGCTTCGTCGTACTCCAAAGGGCGGCTCCCCCGTAGGCCTACTCGTCGAACTCCACCGCGCGGCGTTCCCCGCCGAGGCCCCGCATCAGCACCAAGCGTCGCGGCACGATGCAGTAGAGCGCGAAGCTGGCAGCGAAATCGGCCGCGGGACGGTGCTTGGCGCGGAAGCCCTGGAGGAAGCGTTCGTACCGCGGATCGGAAGGGAGCACGCGCTCGGCCCGCCCCTCGACCACGATGCGGGTGAAGCGCCGCCAGTCCTCGCGGATGACCTCGCGGTTATCGATGAGGAACGACACTTCTGGTGTGGCGGCCAGGTTCCGCGCGTGCTGCGTGCCCGGCTGGCTCCCGAAAACGATGGTGCCGTCGTCCTCCATGTGGAAGAAGACGAACGTGACGTACGGTGTGCCATCTTCGGCGTGCATAGTCGCGAGCGTGCCGCCGAGCTGTTCGCGGCCAAAAGCAGCCGCCTCGCGGAGGATGATCGCCCGTTCCTCGGCCGCGGTCGTCGCGCCTCCTTCGTTCATGGCTGCGGCGTCACCCGGCGGCCGAGCTGGCCGGCTCGAACCCCGGCACGAACTTCCGCCACTCGTGGCGGCCGACCAGGTAGGGCAGGAAGGCGTGGTACAGCGAAACTCGGGGCGGCGCCGGCTCCCGCAGCAAACGCATGCGCGCTTCTTCCGGGGTTCGCCCCGCCTTCCGGTGGTTGCAGGCGCGGCAAGCGCTCACCAGATTCTCCCAGGTGTGTTCCCCGCCCCGGTGCCGGGGCACGACGTGATCCAGGGTGAGGTCGCGCGTCACCTTGCCGCAGTACTGGCACTGCCAGCCGTCCCGTTCGAACACCTCGCGGCGGGTCAGGCGCACTTTCGGCCGCGGCCGCCGGATAAAGTTCACCAAGCGGATGACCGAAGGGAGCGGGAACACCCGGGATGCGGTGCGGATGACCTCGCGGCTCGTCTCGACGATCTCAGCCTTCCCCCGTAGCACCAGGACGATGGCGCGCCGGACCGGACACACGCTCAGCGGTTCGTAGTTCTGGTTCAGCACGAGCACCGCCTGGCCGGTCATGGCCGCCTCCCTGCGAACGCTCAGCCCGCTCCTTCGCTGCCTGCCCTCATGCTGGCCTCATTGTATCCCGTCGAGCGCCGGCTGCACGCTAGCGCGCCACGTGGCCGCACCAAAGCCGCAGCGCGCGCCGGAGCTGGGCGAGCGCCTCCGCGTTCAAAGCCCCTTGGCCCACGATGCACCGCTCCACGTGACGCTCCAGGACGAGGACCCCGGCCTGCTCGAGCCCCGAACGCGCTGCCAGCAGTTGCGTGAGCACCTCCTCACAGGCGCGGTCTTCCTCCAGCATCCGCCGCAACCCCCGAATCTGGCCCTCGACGCGCGCCAGGCGAGCGAGCAGCTCCTTCCCGGCGGCGGCTTCGGCAGTACTTGCGCAGCCCTCCGTTGACATCGGATACCCCCTCGGGGTATGATGAGGCCATCCTACCACCCGCCGTCGCCCTGTCAACGGCGGGACACGCCAAGGAGCTGTGCAATGGCCGAACCCCGCGATGTTACCGACGCCACCTTCGAGAGCGAAGTGCTGAAGAGCGACCTGCCCGTCCTGGTGGACTTCTGGGCGCCGTGGTGCGGCCCCTGCCGGATGATCGCTCCTGTCGTCGCGGAACTCAGCGCCGAATACGCGGGCAAGGTGAACTTCTTCAAGCTCAACACCGACGAGAACCCCTCGACGCCGGCCAAGTACGGCATCCGCAGCATCCCCACGCTGCTCATCTTCAAGAACGGCCAGCTCAAGGGCACCATCGTCGGCTTCCGGCCGAAGAGCGACCTGAAGAAGCGGCTCGACGAGGTGCTGGCGTCCTAAACCCGATTCCGCGGGTATGCTCCGCTCCGCGGCGGACGCGAGGCTGCCGGCCGCGGCGCCAAGCTTCCCTCAGGAGGACGTCTCCATGACCCTCGAGTACGACGTCGCCATCATCGGCGGCGGGGCGGCCGGCCTCACTGCGGCTATCTACGCGAGCCGCGCGCGCCGCCGCACCGTCGTGTTCGAGCGCGAGCTCGTCGGCGGCCAGATCGCCACCACGGACTGGGTGGAGAACTACCCGGGTTTCCCCGAGGGCGTCGGCGGGCTGGAGCTCGCCCAGCGCTTCCAGCAGCAGGCGGAGCGCTTCGGCGCCGAACTCCGCTACGAAGGCGTCGAACGCATCGAACGTCTGCCCGATGGGCGGTTCCGGCTCGTCACCGCCTCCGGCGACTACCGCGCCGCCGCGGTGATCGTGACTGCTGGAGCCCAGCACCGGAAACTCGGCGTTCCGGGCGAGGCGGAATTCGCGGGCAAGGGCGTGAGCTACTGCGCCACCTGCGACGGCGCGTTCTTCCGCGATCAGGACGTCGTGGTGGTCGGCGGCGGCGACGCCGCGCTCGACGAGGGCATCTTCCTCACCCGCTTCGCCCGCTCCGTCACCGTCATCCACCGCCGGGACCAGCTCCGGGCCTCGGCCGTGCTCCAGCAGCGGGCCTTCGCCAACGAGCGCATCCGCTTCCTCTTCGACACGGTTGTCACCGCCATCGAAGGCGCCGAGGTGGTGGAGCGCGTCCGTCTGCGCAACGTACGGACCGGTGAGGAGTCGGTGCTTCCCACGTCCGGGGTGTTCATCTTCATCGGTCAGATTCCCAACTCTCACCTGCTCGCCGGACTCGTGGAGCTCGACGAGGGCGGGCACGCCAAGGTCGACCTCGAAATGCAGACGTCGGTTCCGGGGCTCTTCGTGGCGGGCGATGTCCGCTGGAAGGCGGCCCGCCAGCTCGTAAGCGCCGCGGGCGATGGCGCCACCGCTGCCATCGCCGCCGAGCGGTACCTGCAGGAGCATTTCGGCCCCCCGCCGCTTGAGGGCTGAGCGTCGCCCGAGGCGTTTCCACGGCGCGGCGGATCCGCTACGCTTCCCGCATGCCGCTCTACGAATTCCAGTGCACGGCCTGCGGCGCGCGCACTGAGGTCTTCGTTCGCCGCCCGAGCGATGACGTCCCGGCCCCGCCGTGCCCGTCCGGCGCCGACGGTGGGCATCGGATGGTGCGCGTGATGAGCGGTTTCGCCAGGCATCTCACGCTGAAAGACAAGATCGCGGAGGCCGAGGCGAAGTGGGGCAAGGAAGTCGACGCCGCCATGGGGCCGCCGCCCGACGTCGGCAAGTACGCCCGCCGCTACGAACAGCTCGCCAAGGACCTCCCCCCGCGCCGCGAATGACGCGCCGCCCGGCGCCGGCGCGCGTATACTCGGCCCATGGCCCCGCGGCCTCGCCGTGCGGAGGTGCGACGTGTCCGAAACCGCCCAGTACCGTGCAGAGCTCCTCGCCCGCTTACGGAACGCCACCGACGACCTCGCCTGGGCCGTGCGCGGCGTGACCGATGCCGCTGCCCACTACAAGCCCTCTCCCCAGGAGTGGAGCATCCACGAGCACCTCTCCCACTTCCGCGATATGGAGGAGCAGGTCTACCTCCCGCTCCTCCGCTGGGCTACGGTGCCCGACATGCTCGAACCGAAGGAGTACTCGCGCCACGCCTGGCACCAGCAGCGGTACCGCCCCGACGAGCCGCTGCGCAGCATCCTCGATGACCTCCTCCGCATGCGCGACGAGGAACTCACCATTTTCCGGCAGCTCACCGACTACGACTGGACGCGCTACCGCACCGACACCCGCTGGGGACCGCTCACCTGCCAGTGGATCGCCGGGGTGATGTACCGCCACACGCTCGACCATCTGCAGTGCATCATGGGTCTGCTCCAGGACCTGCACCTCGCAGCGCTCGCGCCCGGCAGCGCCGTCGTCGGCGGCTACATCGGCGGCGAGGAGGGGCGCTGACCGTATGCGCCTGCGCAGCGTCCTCGCCGTCCCTGCCGGCGCCCCCGTCGGCCGCGAGCACCTCGAGTCGGCCGCCGATGCGATCCTCCTCACGGTGGCCGACGCGCGTGTTCCCGTTGGACGCCTCCGGCATCTCGCGCTCGAGGCCCTACCCGCCGTCGCCGGCGCCGGCAAGCTCGCGCTCGTGCGCGTGAACCACCCCCGTACAGGGCTCCTTCGGGACGACCTCGATGCCCTCACGGGGCCCCATCTCGACGCGGTGCTCGTCAACCACACGGTGGAGCCCCAGGACCTCCGCGATACCGCCGTGCTCCTGCGCGAGTTCGAGCTCGGACGCGGGGTCGAGCCGGGCCGCGTGCGCGTCTTCCCGGTCATCGATACGGCACGGGCCCTCCTTCGGGCTCCCGAAATCCTCCAAGCGATCGCCCGGTGCGCCGGGCTCGTCTTCGACCCTGCCGGCTACGCCTGGGACGTCGGCGCCCGCGAGGAGGAGCTGGGACCGCGGCTCGCCTACGCGCGCGGTCAGGCGGTGGCCGCAGCGCGGGCCTTCGGGCTCCTGCCGCTCGTCGCAGCCAGCCCGTTCCAGCTTCGCTTCCTCGCCCAGTCGGGCTTCGCGGGCGCCATCCTCGCCGACCCGAAGATCGTCCCCGTGGCAAACGAAGTCTTTGCCACCAACCGGTTCGCCCGCCGGCGCGCCGAAGCGGAGCTCGAGGCGTACGAAGCCGCTCGCGCGGAGGGTGCCTCCGTGGCCCGCCACGGCGAGCGAGTGATCGATACCGAGGCTGCACGGCGCCTCCGCCAGCGGCTCGAGAGCTAGGGCCGCTGCTCCCCGCCCTTCGGTTCCCAAAGGCCGCAGGTGGTTTCCGTCTCGTCGAGGAAGGGCCCCACGCAGCGTAGGGCTTCCCGGGCGATGTGCATGCACCGATTCGCTAGGTCGCCCGGCGATCCCTCGTCGAACGTCAGCCGAAGCCATCGGCAACGGGCGGCATACCGTGGTCCGTTCACGGCACCCCTGCCAATGCGCGCGCGGCCCAGTCCGCGGCTGCGTTCTCCAGGAGTTCGCGAACGCGGGCGATTCTGCGCGCAGTATCAGGTTCCAGCGCCGCGAGGTCGATGACCTCCGTGCCGGGCGGCACCTCGGCGCCCTCGCCGAGGCTGGCGGCGAAGACGACGGCACGCTTCCCCGTGCGCCGGGCGCGCATGATGACCTGCCCCGTCACCTTCCCCTGCAGGGACTGCGCGTCGAATCGCCCCTCTCCCGTGACGACCACGTCGGCGCGGGCCATTCGCTCGTCGAGACGGAGCGCTTGCGCTACCAGTTCGAAGCCGCTGACGATGCGGGCTCCCAGGAAGGCCGCGAGCCCCGCCGCCAGGCCGCCGGCTGCTCCCCCGCCCGGCACGGCTGCCATGTCGAACCCCAGCGAGCGGCGCACGGCCGCTGCCCATCGGGTGAGCGCTGCTTCGAGGAGGTCGACGGCGGCGGGGTTGGCACCCTTCTGCGGCCCGTAGACGGCCGTCGCTCCCTCCGGCCCGAGGAGCGGATTGCGGACGTCGGCTGCTACCACGGTTTCGACGCCCGACAAAGGGGCCGGCGGCTCCCAGTCGATGCGCGCGACCTCGGCCAGCGCCGCGGCGCCCGGCGGAAGGGGTCGCCCTGCTCCGTCCCACAGGCGTGCTCCGAGCGCCCGCGCCATGCCCGCCCCGCCGTCGTTCGTCGCACTGCCGCCGACGCCGATGACCAGGCGCCGCGGCCGTTTCTCCAGCGCTCGGGCGATGAGCTCTCCGACGCCGTAGGTGTCCGCCCGCAAGGGGTCGCGCTCCTCCGGCTGCAGGAGCGCGAGTCCGTTCGCCCGTGCCGCCTCGATGACCGCCGTGCCGTCGTCGAGGACGAGGAATTCCGCCTCTTTAGGCCTGCCAAGGGGGTCGTGGACTGCCGCCCGGAGGAGGCTCCCGCCCCGGGCGGCGTGCAGGACTTCGAGGAAGCCCGGACCGCCGTCGGAAAGCGGACACTCGTCGACCTCGGCGCCGGGCGCGGCGCGCCGGATTCCCGTGGCTATCGCCCGCGCAGCTTGGGCGGCTGAAGCGCTGCCCTTGAATTCCTGCGGGGCCGCCAACACCCTTGCCATGCCTTCAGAACCCCAACTGCCACAGCCGGTACGCCCCCAGCGCGAAGACCAGCAGGATGTAGATCCAGGCGGCGTTGCGGAGCCAGATCAGCACCCTCTTCGCCTCGCGCGAGCGGAAAACGAAGGCCGCGACCGCGAGTACCGCGGCCGCCGCTAGAGCGAGGTCGAGGGCAAGGCTGCGCACGCCCGCAGCATGCGCAGCCGGCGGCCTACGAGTCCAGCGTGACGTCCCGCCGCCGGAACCGCCACCCTTCGGCCGTGCGGACGAGCTGGTCGCGGTAGACACCGGTGGCCATGATGCGCGCGCCCCCTTCGCCGAGAACGTACAGGGCCAGGTAGCAGCTCCCGCGGGCCTCGTTCCCGTCGCCTTCGATGACGAGGTTGTTCGTCCAATGACGGCCCTTCATCTGCCGGGAGAAGGCTTCCGCGAAGGCACGGAGCGCCTCCCGCCCGGCGGTCTCACCCCGAGCCGACGACGCGAAGACGCCGTCGGGCGTGAAGCAGCCGGCCCACGCATCCGCATCCCCGAAATCGATGGCGTGGTTGTACCGGGCGTACAGCTGCTGAATCGCGAGCATGTCTTCGGCTGAAAGCGCCATCCCCGTTCTCCTTCTCGCAAGGGCTCCGGACGCACTCTACCCGAATCGGGCGCTGCCTGCCCGCCTTCGCCTGCGCTACGATGACGCCGTGACGGCGGCCCGCATAACCGCTACCGTATTTGCTCTCACAGCGGCGCTCCTCGGCGCGTGCGGTGACGGCGGCGTCCGCTACCCGGTGGACCTGCCCGATGACGCCCACGACCTCGAGGCGATGGCGCTCCGCGAAGAGGACATGCCCGAAACGGGTCTCCGCCGCCAGTTCGCCGATTCCTTCGATAACGAGGAGTGGGCTACCGCCTTCGAGAACATCGTCGGCGACCTCGATGCGGAACAGAAACGTATCCAGCTGGAAAGCCAGGGGCGAATCCGTGGCTACGTTGCCGCCTTCGCCTGGGACGAGCCGATCCGCCACCTGGGCAAGGTCCAGTCCATCGAGTCGACCAGCACCCTCTACCGCGATGCAGCAGCCGCTTCCCTCGCGATCCGGCGGAGCGCCTGCGGCCTCCTCGTCGCCGACGCGGAGCCGCTCGAGCCCTTCGATGTGCCCCACCTGGCCGACGAGGCTGCCGGCTTCTTCCGCTACCACGACGACGACACCCTCGGCACCTACGTCGAAACAGTCGTCTGCTTCCGCACGGGCCGCCTGGTACACGCCGTCACGCAAGGCGGCCTCGACGGCACGCAGCGGATCGAGCTCTCGGTGGAGCTGGCCCGCACAATGCTCGAGCGCGTGAATGAAGCCTTCGCCCGCGCCCGCCGCGGCAGCGAGCCCACGCCTTCGCCTGGCGAGGGCTAGCCCCTCCGGAAGGCGTACAGCACCCGCCCCTTGGCGCATAGCTCTCCCCGCTCGTCCACGATCGCGACCTCGATCGCGGCGAGCTGACGGCCCTTGCGCAGGACGATGGCCTCGGCCCACACGGCCCTCCCGAGGGCGGGCCGAAGGTAGGTGATGCCCAGGTCTGCCGTCCCCGCCGGACGGTCGCCCGGCTCAAGCATCGGGAAGAGCGCTTGCAGCATCGCGATATCGACCAGCGCGGCCAGCACCCCTCCGTGGACCGACCCCTCCACTCCGCCCGTCACGTTCGGCCCGATGTCGAGGCGCACCCGCGCGAACCCTGGCCGCCGCTCCTCGAGCTGAACGCCCAGGAACCGGTGGAGCGGCAGTGCGTCGAAGGCGTCCCTCACGGGGTCGGGGGTTTTGGACATCACCAGGGGGCGGCTGCTGGGCGCGGCGCGTCGGCGGGGGCGCTGCCGTAGTCGCCGAAGGGACCATCGCGCCAATCGAGGGCCGCCTTCAGCCCCTTCTCTCTGGCAATCCGTCCGAATTCGCCCCCTCCGGGGCGCACCCGGCTCAGCTCCTGGATGTCGGCGCCGACGGCAAGCGCGGTGCGGATGCCCATGATCTCGTACGCACGGTTGATCTGGCGCTTCGTCATCTGCAAGAGGGCGCTGTCGATGTTCGCGATCCGCTCCGCGAACGCCTCCGTGGCCTCCGCGAGCTGGTCGATGGGGTAGGCCCGGTTCGCCCAACCCAGCTCGACCGCCTCCTTCCCGGTGACGCTGTCGCCCGTGTACAGCAGCTCACGCACCTTCCGCTGGTGCATGTGCCACGGATGGTAGAGGATGTCGACGCTTGTCATCGCCCGAACGGGCGGGTAGCCGATGATGGCATCTTCGGCCACGAACATCAGGTCACACATCGAGGCCAGCTCGGTACCGCCGGCGAGACAGTAGCCATGCACCTGTGCGATGACCGGCTTCGCCAGCTCCCAGATGATCCAGTAGCCGCTCAGCAGGTGTTGGGGCCACTGTCCCTGGCCGGGGTGAATGGGCCCGACGTTCGGCAGCCCGCTCCTTCGATCGACATAATCCCGGTCGTCAGGCGTTTCGCTGATACCCGAGAGGTCGTACCCCGCCGAGAACGCTCGGCCGGAACCGCGGATGATGATGACCTTCACCTCGGGGTCCGCTTCGAAGTCCTTGAGGGCGTCGAAGAGCTCCGCCCGCAGGTTGTGGCTCAAGGCGTTCATCTTCTCGGGACGGTTCAGCTGCACGATGCCGTGCCGCTGGCGCTTGATGGTGAGGATGTCGCGGTACTCCTTCATGGCGCCGTCGATTCTACGCCGCTCGCGACCGTTCGCCAGGTCCTTCGTCGCTTCCGAAATTCATCGCCCGTTCACCCGCCGGAAACGCGCTGGCGGTGCCCCAGGCCGAGAATGAAGCCATGGGACATCGCACCCACTCCCCGGAACCGGTCGAGCTTCGCGACGGCCGCTGGTGCGTCGTTCGCCCCATCGAGCCCGACGATTGGCGGGAGCTTCAGGCGCTGCACAGCCGCCTCTCGCCGCGGACGCGTCGCCTCCGATTCTTCTCCGAGCTTCGGAACCTCCCTGAGACCATGGCCCGCCGCTTCGCCGCCATCGACCCCCAAAACGAGGCTGCCTTCGTTGCGCTTGACCCCCAGGGAGAGGCCATTCGGGCCGTTGTCCGGTATGCCCGTGTGCCCGAAGACCCTGAGGCGGCGGAGATCGCCATCGTAGTCGAGGACGCATACCAGGGGGCCGGGCTCGGCCGCGAGCTGCTCCTTCACCTTGCGGCGCATGCGCTCGCAGCCGGTATTCGCCGATTCGTGGGCAGCGTGCTGGGCGAGAACATCGAGATGCTGGCGCTGCTCCGCTCGCTCGGATTCGCAGTGCGCGAGCGGCCCGGCCTGGACGCCATTGAATTCGAGCTGGACCTCACGCGGCGCGCCGTTCAGGCCCCGGCAAGCTGCAGCGCCAGGTGGATGAGGGGACGCACCGCCTGACCCGACGCCCCCTTCACGATCCAGCCCCGGTCCTTTTCGGCCATATCCACGCCGGCGATATCCAGATGGACCCAGGGCGTCCCCTCCACGAAGCGCTCGATGAACTTCGCGCCTGTGATCGTGCCGGCGTTGCGGCCGCCCGTGTTCTTGATCTCAGCGACGTCGCTCTTCAGCTGCTCTTCGTACTCCTTGAACATCGGCAGCCGCCATGTCCGCTCGCCCGCTGCCTGCGCCGCGGCCTCCACCTGGCGAGCCAGCTCCTCGTTGTTCGTGAGGAGTCCGTAGCACTGGTCGCCGAGGGCCACGGACACCGCTCCGGTGAGGGTGGCGACGTCGACGATGCGGCGGGCGCCGAGCTGCCTCGCCCAGCAGATGGCGTCGGCCAAGACCAGGCGTCCTTCGGCGTCGGTGTTGACGATCTCGATGGTTGTCCCGTCCATCGCTACGGCCACATCGCCCGGTTTCGTCGCGTGCCCGCCCGGCATGTTCTCGGTGCACGGCGCGATGGCGAGGACGTCGAGCTTTACGCCCAGCCGCGCGATGGCACCGACGGCGGCGATCACCGAGGCGGCGCCGGTCATGTCGGCTTTCATCGCCTCCATGTTCTGGGCGGGCTTCAGGCTGATCCCGCCGGTATCGAAGGTGATGCCCTTACCGACGAGCGCGAGGTCGTACCCTTCGCCGCCCCTGCCGCGGTAGGAGAGCCGCACGATCTTCGGCGGCTCGTCGCTCCCCCTGGCGACGGCGAGGAAGGCGCCCATGCCCATCCGCTCGGCGTCGGCCCGCTCGAGGATTTCGCATTCGAGCCCGAGCTCGCGGGCCAGTTCCTGGGCTCGCTCGGCGATGATCAGGGGGGTGGCGTAGTTCGAGGGCTCGTTCGCGAGGTCGCGGGCGAAGTTGGTCGCCTCCGCGAGAATCCGCCCCCGCTCCACGGCGGCCTGCATTTCAGGGACCTTTGCCGCGTCGTGTTCGACGATGATCAGCCGCTTTGGGCCCTCGGCGTTCTCGTCGTTCGTCCCGGCGCCCTTCCGCCGCGTGAAGCGGTAGCCGCCCAAGAGCGCTCCTTCGGCGATTGCTTGGGCGCACGCCGCCGGTGGAAGGCCCGCGATCCCCGCCCCGTGGGCGATGGTCGCCACGGTCTCGATCCCCGGCCGGCGCAGGTAGCGGACGAGGTTTCCCGCCAGGTTTCGCACGCTGTCGATGGTGAACTCGCTCGATTTCCCGAGCCCGGCAATCACGACCCTGGGCGCCGGGATGCGACCATGCGTATACAGCAGGACGAATTCGTTCGCCTTCCCCGTGAGGTCGCCCAGGCGGATGGCTTCGGTGATGGCCCCGCCGAGAGCGCGGTCCACTGCTCCGGTGCCGCCGCCCGGCGACTTCACGCCTTCGAACAGGTTCACGACCACGGCATCGGCCGTGGCCCGGGTAATGTCGCCGGCTTCGACGCGAATCTCCACGGGCTCCTCCTGCGGCTTCGATTCGGCGTGCAGTGTACGCAGGGCCGCCGGCTTCGGCACGGCGCTAGTTGCGCGGCAGCTCCGCAGGGGACACCTCGACGGCAGCATACAGCTCCACCTGGAACTCCTCCAGGTGCGGCACCCACCGCTCCCAGGTGCCGCGCGCGTAGGCGGCCTGGGGGCTTTCCAGCGCCGAGCGGACTGTCTCCGCGTCCTCGAA
>DAOUCS010000006.1:0-6857 GCA_034431815.1 Dehalococcoidia bacterium | reverse complement strand
ATCGCCGCCGTCAACGTCGTCTTCCCATGATCCACATGCCCAATCGTCCCAACATTCACATGCGGCTTCGTCCGCTCAAACTTCGCCTTCGCCATGGGTCTGCCTTCCTTTCTCCCCTTTCCTCTCGTTCTCGGTGGTTAGGACGCAGCGCCGACCGCCTGCTTGGCGATCTGCGCGGCGATCTGCTTCGGCACCTCTTCGTAGTGGTCGAACTCCATGCTGTAGGTCGCGCGGCCCTGGGTAAGGGAGCGCAGGTCAGTGGAGTAGCCGAACGTTTCGGCCAGGGGCACATGCGCCTGGATGATCCGCGTGTTGCCGATGGTTTCGGAGCCGAGGATGACGCCGCGGCGGCTGTTGATGTCGCCGACAACCGCGCCGAAGTACTCCTCCGGGCAGCGGATCTCCACCCGCATGATCGGCTCGAGCAGCACCAGCCCGGCCTTGCGGGCGGCCTCGCGAACGCCGATGGCAGCCGCGTTGCGGAACGCCATTTCCGAGGAGTCGACCGGGTGGTACTGGCCATCGAGCAGGGTCACCTTGACATCGATGACCGGATAGCCGGCAAGGATGCCCGATTCGAGCGCCTCTTTCGCACCCTGCTGCACGGCGGGGATGAACTCCTTGGGCACGGCGCCGCCGACCACCTTGTTTTCGAACTGGAATCCGGAGCCCCGCGGCAGCGGCTCGACCTGCACCACGACGACGCCGTATTGACCACGGCCGCCAGTCTGGCGGATGAAACGGCCTTCGGCCTGGGCGGTGCCGACGATGGCCTCCCGGTAGCTCACCTGTGGTCGCCCCATCGTCGTGGCCACTTTGTATTCGCGGAACATCCGGTCGACGATGACCTCCAGGTGGAGCTCGCCCATCCCGGAGATGATGGTCTGGCCGGTTTCCTCGTCGAACTTCCAGCGGAAGGTCGGGTCCTCCTCGCTCATCTTTTGAAGAACGTCGGCCAGCTTGTCGGCGTCGTCCTTCGTCTTCGGCTCGATGGCGACGCTAATGACCGGCTCAGGGAAGGAGATGCTTTCGAGGAGGATGGGGGCGTCGGGCGCACAGAGCGTGTCACCCGTGAACGTTCGCTTCAGGCCCACGGCAGCGGCGATGCCGCCGGCATAGATGGCGTCGATCTCGTGACGCTCGTTCGCGTGCATCCGGAGCAGTCGCCCGATGCGCTCCTTCTCCCCCTTGGTGGCGTTGTAGACGGTGTCGCCGTTCTTCAGCACGCCGCTGTACACGCGGATGTAGGCGAGCCGGCCGACGTAGGGGTCGGCCACAATCTTGAAGGCGAGCGCAGCAAGGGGCGCATCGTCGGACGCCTCGCGCGTGATCTCCTCGCCGGTTCGCGGGTCGATGCCCTTCACGGCAGGAATGTCGACCGGGCTCGGCAGATAATCGACGATGGCGTCGAGCAGCGGCTGGATGCCGCGGTTGCGGAGCGCTGCACCGCAGAGGACCGGCGTCGCCGTGCCGGCGAGGCATGCCCGGCGGATGGCCGACTTCAGCTCGTGCTCGCTGATGGGATGGCCCTCGACGTAGCTGATCATCACCTGGTCATCGACGCTGGCGATGGCCTCGATGAGCTTGTCGCGAGCCTCCCGGGCGGCCTCGATGTACGCCCCGGGGATCTCCCGGCGCTCGGGCTTCTCGCCCTTCTCCCCGCCGAAGTACCAATAACACATCTCAATGAGGTCGATGACGCCGCTGAATTCAGACTCGACGCCGACCGGGATTTGCAGGGCGATCGGATTGGCGCCCAGGCGGTCGACCATCATCTGCATCGTGCGGGGAAGGTCCGCGCCGACGCGGTCCATCTTGTTGACGAAGCAGATGCGGGGCACCCGATACTTGTCGGCCTGGCGCCAGACCGTCTCCGACTGGGGCTCGACGCCCGCGACGGCGTCGAACACGACGACCCCGCCGTCGAGCACGCGAAGGCTTCGCTCTACTTCGGCCGTGAAGTCGACGTGGCCGGGAGTGTCGATGATGTTGATCATATGGTCACGCCACCAGGCGGTCGTCGCGGCCGAGGTGATCGTGATCCCGCGCTCCCGCTCCTGTTCCATCCAGTCCATGGTGGCGGTGCCTTCGTGCGTCTCGCCGATTTTGTAGGTCACGCCGGTGTAGAAGAGGATGCGCTCGGTGACGGTCGTCTTCCCGGCGTCGATGTGGGCGATGATGCCGATATTGCGGACGTTTTCGATGGGACAAGGCCGAGCCATGATCGTTCCTCCGTGCCCTCGCGCACTACCACCGGTAGTGGACGAAGGCGCGGTTGGCCTCCGCCATGCGATGGGTATCGTCTCGGCGCTTCACAGCAGCGCCGGTGTTGTTCGCAGCGTCGAGGAGTTCGTCGGCAAGCCGCTCGAACATCGGCCGACCCTTGCGCGCGCGGGCGGCGTGGATGATCCAGCGCATGGCAAGGGCAAGCCGACGGTCCGGCCGGATTTCGACGGGCACCTGGTAGGTGGCGCCGCCGACGCGGCGCGGCTTGACTTCGAGCACGGGAGTCGCATTTCGGATGGCCTGCTGGAAGACGTCGAGCGGGTCGCGGCCCGTGCGCTCCCGGATGCGGTCGAAGGCGCGGTAGAGGATTTTCTCCGCCACGCTCTTCTTTCCATTCCGCATGATTTTGTTGATCATCACCTGGACCAGCACGCTGTTGTAGCGCGGGTCAGGGGGAATCTGCCGTTTTTCTGGTTTATAGCGTCGCGGCATTGCTGCGCGTTCCTCCCGGAGGGAACCGGCCCCGCGTTAGCGGCGGGCCGTCCGGCCGGTGACCTCCTGATTCTTCTTGGTCCCGTATTTGCTGCGCCCGCGCCGGCGCTTGGCAACGCCGGCAGCGTCGAGGGCGCCCCGGACGATGTGGTAGCGCACGCCCGGCAGGTCCTTCACACGGCCGCCGCGCACGAGCACGACGGAGTGCTCCTGCAGGTTGTGGCCCTCGCCGGGGATGTATGCGGTGACTTCGATGCCGTTAGAGAGCCGGACGCGGGCCACCTTGCGGAGGGCCGAATTCGGCTTCTTCGGCGTCTGGGTGCGGACCTGGACGCACACCCCGCGCTTCTGCGGAGAGCCGCGGCCCCGGACACGCGTCAGCTTGCCCGTCCGCGCGTTGTAGTTGAAGAGGAGGGCGGGCGCCTTCGACTTCTTTACCTTCGGCGTACGGCCCTTACGGACCAGCTGGTTGATTGTCGGCATCGCGAACCTCGGCGTTGGAGCGGTTGGTGCCCACCGGCACACCCGCTGGGCGTGGCCGCTGGCGGAAGGTTCTCCGGGGCACGAAAACAGGCCGGAAAGCCTGTTCGTGAACAGCGCCCTGGCAGCTGCGCCGTCCAGGGCCGTCTTCAAGCGCTCGGCTTTGCGACCTGGCGAACTCGAAGAAGCCTGCCAGTCAGTTAAGCCACGATCGAGAAGCGTAGCATACCGGCGGCGAGAGTCAAACGACCGAGTCCGGTGAGCGCCCCGCCTCGCAGCACCAGTTTGCCACCGAACCGTCCGCTCCGTTCCCTCTGCTAGTCCCCGAGGAGCGCCGTTGCTAACGGCGGGTACCCGGAAACGGGTGCCAGCGACATTGTCCTCCCCGTCGCCGGGGGCGCGGCCCGATCGGGTGGCGCCCCCAAACACCTTCCCGCCGCGCCAGCTCCCTTGGCGCGGCGTTTTCGCGGCCGATTGCCCCACGGCCAGCATCGTGCCACCATAGGCGCGGTGGCGGCAGGCCCAAGGGTGAGGAACTCGTGACCAGCCCCGGCGAAGAAGAAATCGGAGCGATCTGCCCGTATCTGGGCCTGGCGGACGACGCCGAATCGCACGCGACGTACGCGACCGAGGCGCACCGCTGCTACCGCATGCCGACGCCGACGCGCATTGCGCTGAACCACCAGGAGACGTTTTGCCTCGGCGGCGCCTACGCGAACTGCCCCGTGTACCGCGGCGAGGGCGTCCCCGGAGCTCGGCCAGCCGCCCCCGCAGGCGGGGCCAGGCCCGCCGGACCGGCGCAACGGCCCGCGGCACCGCGACCGGGACCCGGGCGGGCAGCCACACCCTCTCGGGCGGCTCCCTCCGGCATGATGACCCTCCCACGGCGGGGCGGCGGTATCAGCATGCCCGCAGCGACCATCGGGTTGTTCGCACTGGCCCTCGGGCTGGTGGTTCTGGCCGTCATCATCCAGCGCGCCCTCGGAGGTAACGGCGAGGAGCTGACCGCGGCTGAGCGGTTCCAGACCCAGCAGGCACTGGCAGGGTCGACGCCAACCCCGACGGCCGGGACTCCAGGCGAGGGGACGCCAACCGCGACCGTGACGGTCACGGAAACGCCGGCCGGCACGCCGGGGGCCACCCCGAGCTCTACGCCCGGCGGACAGCGCACGTACACGGTCAAGGCCGGGGACACCTGCTTCGGCATCGCCCAGGAGTTCGGCATCACCGTGGAGCAGCTGCGGGCCGCGAACGGGCTTGACGAAGCATGCACCATCTACCCCGACCAGCAGCTCGTCATTCCGAACCCGTAAGGAAACGAGCGGCGAACTCTTCCAGCTCGGCATCGGAAACCCGGGCAGGCGATGCGCGGTCGAGGTGGTGTTCGGCAACCCACGCGCGGCGGGCACGCCAGTGCTGGGCGTGGTGGTCCCAGCCATGCGTCCGCTCCTCGACCCACTTCCAATCCGCCCAGCAAAGGAGCGCCAGGTCGAGGTCCCGGCGGGCGACTTCGCGGATGAGGCGCATCGGCCAGTCGCGCCGCCGCTTCACGGCTTCGACCTTGTCGGCAATGAGGATGACCTTCGCCAGCAGGGACATGCGCTCGAGCCCGAGGGTGTGGGAGGCGATCGCTTCGAGGACGTCCGCGTCGCTGACGCCGTACCGCTCGCGGAGGACCGCAGCGGCGACAGGTCCGTGCACGACGATGGGGGAGCGCTCGTCATCGGGTTCGAGCGCGAGGCCGAGCTCCCGGGCGAGGCGAAGCTGCTCCGCCGCCGGGTGCGCTCGGAAGAGGTCGTGGCCCCAGGCAGCGAGCTCGGCTCGGTCCGGGTCGAGGTCCCAGAAGCGGGCGAGCAGCAGGGCTTCGCGAACGACCCGCTCGACATGGCGGACCAGTCCGGCGGGCCGGTCGGCCGTCGCCTGCCGCACGGCGTCGATCTGGGTGCGGATGGACGACATCTACCCCTCGGGGCCGAGGCGGCGTCCGCCGAGGAGGTGGAGGTGGAGGTGAGAGATGGTCATACCGGCATCAGGACCGACGTTGAAGGCGAGGCGGTATCCGCGTTCGGCGAGCCCTTCGCTGCGGGCAACCTCCTTGGCGAGGACGAAGAGCCCGGCGAGAATTTCGGCATGGCCCCAATCGAGCGAGCGGGCGTCATCGATGTGCTGCTTCGGAATCACGAGGATATGGATGGGCGCTCGCGGGTTGATGTCGCGGATGGCGAAGGCGTGGGCATTTTCGGCGATCTTCGTCGTGGGCACCTGACCCGCGTGCATCCGGCAGAAGAGGCAATCGGCCACCATGGCGCCGATTCTACCGCGGGCAGGCGCGAGGCACAGCAGGAATGACCGCAGCGGCCCCAGCATTGTCCCTGTTTTGGGCGCCGCTTTGCGCGGTCGGGTCGCACGGCGGCGGCGGCCCGAACGCACAGATTTGCCTCGCAGTGCTCGGGGCGTCCATCGTCCCCAATCGTCCGCGTCTGCTCGTCGGGCTTTGGAAAGCGAACCTAACGCACGACCTGGTGCGGGCGTCGGGGAGCTTTGCCCTCACGGTCCTGGACGAGGCCCAGCACGAGCTGCTCTGGCCCCTCGGAATCCGCTCGGGCAGGGATGGCCCCAAGCTCGTCGGGCTCCGTTTTGCGCTCACGCCTCGCGGCGACCCATGGTTCCCCGGAGGCGTCGCGGCCTTCGACTGCGCGGTTCTCTCCATGCTCGACGCGGGCGACGCGACCTTCTTCCTTGCCGCCGTGAGAGAGGTGCTCGAGGAGCGGGATGGCGTGCCCCTGCGCTGGGCCCGAGCACAGGAGCTGCTGGGACTTGAGTTCGCCGCGGCATGGGAGGCGAAGGCGGCGCGGAACCGAGCCGCCGCTAGCCCGCTCATGCAATGGCTCGAACGCGACTGATGATGCCGAGCCTGGGTACACTGGCCCGCGACGCCGGTCGGAGGTGAGCGATGGAGTGCGTCAAATGCGGGGCGCACCTTCCGGAAGAAGCGCGGTACTGCTGGCGCTGCGGCTACCGCGCTCCGCGCACCTCCGACGACGAGCTGGCCGCCGCTTCTGCGCCTCAGGTGCCCGCTCCGGCTCCGAGCGCTGAGCTGCGCTGGGAGCCGCCAGCCGCCGCGGCCGCGACGGCCGCTTCCGAAACTTCGAGCTCGGGCAGTGCCCGGCCCGCGTCCGCGTCCGGGAGCGGGTGGCAGTACGCGTCCGCCCGGGGGCTGGCGAGCGCTATCGGCGTGCTGGCAGCGTTCGCTGTGCTCGGTTTCGGGCTCGATGCCCTGCTGGGCTTCGCCCTCGTGGTAAATCCGCGCACCACGACCTACGACGCCCTCGGCATCGGGACGTTCATCGGCTTCCTTGCCGTCGTTCCGCTTGCAATCCTCTTCCTCGTCTGGACGCGACGCATCACCGGAAACCTGGAGGTTTTCGGAACCGAGCGCTCCTGGGGCACCGGCTGGGCCATCGGGGCGTGGTTCATCCCGCTCGGGTCGTGGATCCTGCCGATGTTCGTCATCAATCAGGGCCTACAAGTCCACCGACCCGGGGATCGCGCCGCCTGTCGGGAGTCAATGGCGCGCCAAGCCGAGCTCGCCCCTCTTCTGGTCGTGGTGGGTGTTGTGGGTGCTGGGAAACGTCCTCAGCAGCGTCCCGCTGAGCGTC
>DAOUCS010000005.1:0-4724 GCA_034431815.1 Dehalococcoidia bacterium | reverse complement strand
CTCGTCTGAGCCCGGCAAGGGATTCGAGCACACGGCGGACCTCGGGGAATGGTGCGACGCGCGAGAACGCCCGCAGGAGCTCCCGCCGCTGTTCGTCGTCGGCCCGAAGGCCGAGAGCTGCGAGGCTGGCGGCAAGCGAGTCGGCCGTGACCAGCGAGAAGTCGGCATACGTCCCCATCAGCGTTCGGAGCCAGGAGTACTGGAGCTGCTTCTCGCGCCAAAGCTTAGCCAGCGCGTCGCCCCGGCCTGGGAATACGGCATCGCAGGCATCGCGCAGCGCGCGCACATCGAAGAGCGTGCCGAACGCGTCGAACACGCAGGCTCGGGGCGCGGTGTTCCCCGGCATGCAGCGCCACTATACGCGCGGTGCCCCGCGGGTTCAGCCTCCCCTGCTGCTCACGGGGGGCGCATCCGACCGAGAGCGAACGAGAGCGGCACCCATTCCACTCACCGGGCTGCCGGCGCGGGGCTGGGCTCCCACTCGCGGCCCAATTGCTGGTCGAGCTCGGGAATCGGCCCCGCGGGGATAGGAGCGGCGGACGGCGTACCCGGCTCGGCGGCTCGCCGGCGGACTTCCCCGCGGCGTCGGAGCCAGTTGACGACCGTCTCTGGCAGCAGGGCAAGGAGCTGAACAATCAGGAAGACAACGGCGAGGAAGGCGATGGGCACGCCCAGCACCAGCCGCACGAGCGCCCGGAACGCGAAGGCGGCGACGCCGAGAACGGCCCCGACCACGTAGAGCGCGACCCGCGCGAAGCCGTAGAACCCCCGGTCGGCGAGGGCGGCTGCTCCGGCCACTGCCAGGGCTGCCGCTACCCAGAAGAAAGGGAGCGGAACATTAAGGAGAATGTCCACGAGGTTTCGCCACTCTCCATCCCCGGCAACAAGCAGGAGATAGTCGGCGGACTTGACCACCGCGAAGAGGGCAAGCGCAACCAGCGCAACGGCGAGCGTTGCATAGGCCACGCGCTTTCGGAACGGCGAGGCACCCAGCTCCTCCGAGCGATTGTGGATCACGAAAAACGGGAAGGCCGCCGCGAGGACGAGCGACGGGCCAAGCGCATAGCTCAGCATCGTGTTCGCCGCGGACTGCAGGGCGCCTTCGAGACCCACGGTGCCCACTGCCACGGCGATCAGGAGGAATCCGGCGAAGAGCGTTGCGGAGAGGACCGCGAGGTCGACGAACTCGTCGAGCAATCCGTACCTACTCTCGGTCTGCGGCCGCTCACGGGCCGCATCGCGCAGCGATGCGCCGAGCCAAGCCGGCTCGGAGGACGCAGATGATTGCCAGAACCGGTCCTGCACGGCGGCCAGCCGCCGCAGGCCTTGCCTGCTGCCCTCCCTCAGCCACGTGGTGACCGGAAGCAGCGGCGTGAGCAGGACGAGCATGACGGCGATGACGACGGCCCCGGCGAAGCCGGCCAGCAGGTCAATGAGGATGATGTCGTTGAGGACGGAGGCGGCAGAGAGGAACGTCACGGCAGACCTCCTTCAGCGTTGCGGTGCGGATTGCGGAACCGGGGCGAGCGACGTCACGACCGCTGTCCCGATTTGCGTGATATTCGCTGGACCGAGCACGTGAAGAGCGAGGTACCCTGTGTCCTCGAACCAGGCTCTCGCGTCATCGACGCTGGACGTGAGCCCGACGATGAGGACGACGGCACCCTCCAGCGATCCGGGGTCGAGGCGCGGTTGCTCAGGCTGTTTGTCTGGGGCGCCAGTTTGGCACGCATGGAGGAGGATCACCCAGTCGCCCTCGCCCCGCACGCGCGCATCGATGAACTGCTGGAGCACGTCTCTCGGCCATCCGCTCGCCCCGCTGCAGCCCTGACCCGGCGACCATCATGGAGCGCCGGCCACGCCGGCGGCTTCGCGGATGCGCTGCCAGGCCTCATCGAACGCCGGCCCTATGGCCGCCGCCACGGCGGTCGCAGTTTGCGCCTGCTGCGTGACTGCAGCGGCCGTGGCCGCGCAGCTCCTCCCGCCGCCGAGCTTCCTGCAGCGTTCTTTGTCGAACGGCGGCGGGGGGCAGTCGGCCGCCGGACTTCCAGGGAGCACTGCCGTCGCGGAGAGCAACGGCCGTCCCGAGGCTGTGACAACGGTGAGCGTATCGCCCGGCCCCACGAGAAGGCGCAACGAACCCTCGAGATTGTTCAGCGCCCAGGCGGCTTGCGCCGGGTCATCTTGGACGACGACGTCGAACCGTCGCGGCTTACCGTTGCAGAGGTAATCCCGAAGCTCGGAGGAGACAGGGACGGAGGCGCTGCTCCCCTGGGGCTGAGCGGCAGGCGTGCTGCCTCCGCACGATATCGCCGCACCGAAGAGCACGGCTCCCGCCACGGCGAACAGCAAGGGAAGCACCCACGGGCGAACGGCCATGCGCGGGACTATACCAACCAATCGCGACAGGTGTTGTCGCAATTCCCGCGACGGCCGCTACAATCTGTCAACCGGACGATAACCGTTGGTACCCCCGGCAGGACTCGAACCTGCGCTCCTGGCTCCGGAGGCCAGTGCTCTATCCGCTGAGCTACGGGGGCACCTGTCCACCATGGTAGCCGGACTCTCTTCGTTCCGCACGGCCGGCGCTCACTCCGCCCGGGACCGGTACTGCACGGCTTCGGCGACGTGATGCGCCTCGATTGCGTCCGACTCGGCCAGGTCGGCGATGGTGCGCGCCAGCTTCAATACCCGATGGAAGGCCCGCGCCGAGAGGTCGAGCCGTTCGACCGCCCGTGCCAGCAGGGCAGCGGCCTCGGCGGTGAGCCGCTCCTGCACGAAGGTGCGAACGTGGGCCGGACCCATCTCAGCGTTCAGGGCGATCCCGACGCCGGCGTCGGCGAAGCGACGGCGCTGCCGCGCGCGGGCGCGGGCAACGCGCGCCGCCACCGCAGCCGACGGCTCGCCGCGGGAGGTGGAGACGAGCTTCTGGTACTCCACCCGGGGCACGTCGATGAACACGTCGATGCGGTCGAGCAGCGGGCCCGAGATACGCCGCTGGTAGCGGGCGACGAGCTGAGCAGGGCAGCGGCACTCGCGGGCCGGGTCCCCCCGATGACCGCAGGGACAGGGGTTCATCGCCGCCACAAGCATGAAATTCGCCGGGAAGGTGACCGAAAACCGCGCCCTGCTAATCGTGACGACGCGATCCTCGAGGGGCTGGCGGAGCACCTCCAGGACCTGCGGTGAGAACTCCGGGAGCTCGTCGAGGAAGAGCACGCCGCGATGGCTGAGCGTGACCTCCCCTGGCCGGGGCACCGTGCCTCCGCCAACGAGGCCCGCGTGCGAGATGGTGTGGTGTGGCGCTCGAAACGGCCGGGCAGTGACGAGGCCCGAACCCGGCGGCAGAAGCCCGGCCACGCTGTAGATCCGCGTGACCTCTAGCGCCTCGTCGCCGTTCATCGGGGGCAGGATAGACGGCAGCGCCCGCGCCAGCAGCGTCTTCCCGGCGCCGGGCGGACCCCGCATGACGACGTTGTGCCCTCCGGCGGCGGCGATCTCGAGCGCCCGCTTCGCCTGCTCCTGCCCGACGATGTCAGCGAGGTCCGTGCACTCGTACAGCTGTGGCGCCGCAGCCTCTGAGCGCTGCTGCGGCGAAATCGGCGCCGCGCCGGCAAGATGGCCAGCAAGCTGAGAAAGGCTCTCCACCGGGTAGACGTCGATGCCCTCGACGAGCGCCCCTTCAACAGCGTTGGCAGCCGGTACGAAGGCCCGCCGGAGCCCCCGCTGTCGCGCAAGGGAGACCATCGGCAGCACGCCGCGGACCGGCCGCACGGAGCCCTCGAGACTCAGCTCCCCAACGAACAGGGCGTCGCCCACATCCCCTTCGATCTGGCCGCTCGAGACCAGCACCCCGACGGCGATCGCCAGGTCGTACGAGGGCCCCTCCTTCCGCAAGTCGGCCGGCGCCAAATTCACGAGGATGCGGCGGTTGGCCGGCCAGGCGAATCCACTGTTGCGAACGGCCGCCCGAACGCGCTCGCGCGCCTCCTGCACCGCCGTGTCGGGGAGACCGACAATAATCGCCGTCGGGTTTTCGGCGCGAACCACGTCGACCTCCACCTCGACGAGCTCACCGTCGAGCCCGACAAGGGCACAGCTGTACACCCGGGCGAGCACGGGGCGGATTGTGGAGGGGTCCCGGGCGGTGCGTCAACAGCTACTGAACCGAACGGCGGTCGGAGCCGCACGGCGAAGAGATCCGAGCGGCCAGCGGCGTCGTAGATCGGGCAGCCGGCCAGCGAGCTCTCGCGTAGGCCGAATGCCGGTTGACCCCGGCATTGACCGCGCCTATAGTGCGTTCGCTGCGTAAAAGCCGCTCGAGCAACAGCAAGGAGGAAAGCACAGGACATGAGCGAATACTGGGCCCGGTACTGGAAACATCGCGCGACACGGCGGCGTTTCCTCGGCGGGGCCGCCGCCGCCACCGCGGGCGCCGCCGGCCTGGCGCTCGTCGGCTGCGGCGACGACGAAGAGGCGCCTTCGCCAACCGCTGCCCCCCCGAGCCCAACCCCTGCCGGCCCGACCCCGACGCCAACGCCCATCGACCCCTTCGCCAACGCCAAGCGGGGCGGGATTCTCAACGTTGCCTCCACGGGGGACCCGCCGACCATCGACCCCTACGGCAACCTCAGCTTCCTCACCAAAGGCTTCGCCGCCTACGTCTACAGCCGCCTCTTCATGTACGAGGCGGGGCCCGGCATCGCCTACGGCGAGAACCGCCC
>DAOUCS010000004.1:0-10380 GCA_034431815.1 Dehalococcoidia bacterium | reverse complement strand
TCTTCGCGGTACTTCACCGAGGCGTCGTAGATGGTCATCTCTTCGCCGTCGGGCAGGTGGCGGGTGACGCCGCCCTCGGTGCCTGGGGCAAGGAGGTTGCGGAGGCGGATGTTGGCGAAGGTCCCGCGGACCATGACATCATCGTGGCCGCGGCGGGCGCCGTACTGGTTGAAGTCTTCGCGGGCCACGCCCATCTCGCGCAGCCAGCGCCCGGCGGGGCTGTTCGGGCTGATGTTGCCGGCCGGCGAGATGTGGTCGGTGGTGACCGAATCGCCGACCATCACGAGCACGCGGGCGCCCTCGATGTCCCGCAGCGGGGGCGGTGTCATCGTCAGGCCGTCAAAGTAGGGCGCCTTCTTGATGTAGGTCGAACGAGGGTCCCACGCGAAGAGGTCGCCCGAGGGGGTCGGGAGGTTCCGCCAGCGTTCGTCGCCCTTGAAGACGTCGGCGTACTTGCGGCGGAACATCTCCGAGCGCACGGAGGTGCGGATGGCTGCCTCGACCTCCGCCTGCGAGGGCCAGATATCGGCGAGGAAGACGGGTTTGCCTTCCCGGTCGATCGCGATCGGCTCGGTGGCGAAGTCGATATCCATCCGCCCGGCGAGCGCGTAGGCCACGACGAGCGGCGGCGAGGCGAGGTAGTTCGCCCGGGTGTCCGGGTTGACGCGGCCCTCGAAGTTGCGGTTGCCCGAGAGGACAGCCACCGCAACGAGGTCGTTCTCGCGGATGGCATCGCTGATGCGGGGGTCGAGTGGGCCGGAGTTGCCGATGCAGGTGGTACAGCCGTAGCCGACGAGGGCGAAGCCAAGCTGCTCGAGGTAGGGCATGACTCCCGCCTCGGCGAGGTATTCGGTCACCACCTGCGAACCCGGGGCGAGGCTGGTTTTGACCCACGGCGGAGTGCCCAGGCCGCGTTCGACCGCCTTCCGCGCGAGGAGCCCGGCGCCAAGCATGACCTCGGGGTTGGAGGTGTTGGTGCAGCTGGTGATTGCGGCGATGACCACCGAGCCGTGGCGCAGCTCGAACGATGTGCCGTTCGAAACCGTCGCCGTTGTCCCCAGCTTTTCGGCGGGCACCATCTGCGCGAGGTTCTTCTCCCAGTCCTCCTTCGCCTTTGCGAGCGGCACCCGGTCCTGCGGCCGGCGCGGCCCGGCGATGGAAGGTTCGACATCGCCGAGGTCGAGCTCGAGGGTCTCGGCGAAGACGGGGTCCGGGGTGTCGTCGGTCCGGAAGAGGCCCTGCGCCTTGCAGTAGGCCTCGACCAGCCTGACGAGGTTCTCATCGCGCCCGGTGAAGCGAAGGTAGGCGAGGGTCTCCTCATCGACCGGGAAGAATCCCATGGTCGCGCCGTATTCCGGCGCCATATTGGCGATCGTCGCACGGGCGGCCAGCGGCAGGCCGGTGAGACCGGTGCCGTAAAACTCGACGAACTTCCCGACGACGCCTCGCTCCCGGAGCATCTGGGTCACGCGGAGGACGACATCGGTGCCGGTGGCGCCTTCGCGGAGGCGGCCGGTGAGGCGGAAGCCGACCACCTCGGGGATGAGCATCGCGACCGGCTGGCCGAGCATGGCGGCCTCGGCTTCGATGCCGCCGACGCCCCAGCCGAGCACGCCGAGCCCGTTCACCATGGTGGTGTGGGAGTCGGTGCCTACGAGGGTGTCGGGGTAGGCAACCGGTTCTCCTTCCTCTTCGCCCGTAAAGACGACCGAAGCGAGGTATTCGAGGTTGACCTGGTGCACGATGCCGGTGCCGGGCGGCACCACGCGGAAGTTGCGGAAGGCCTGCTGGCCCCAGCGGAGGAACTGGTAGCGCTCGCGGTTGCGTTCGAACTCGAGCTCGACGTTGCGCTCGAAGGCATCGCGCGCGCCGTAGTAGTCGACCTGCACCGAGTGATCAATTACGAGGTCGACGCGCTGGAGCGGGTTGATGCGGGCCGGGTCGCCGCCGAGGGCGACGATGGCGTCGCGCATGGAGGCGAGGTCGACCACGACCGGCACGCCGGTGAAGTCCTGGAGGAGGACGCGCGCCGGGGTGAAGGAGATTTCGCGGTCTTCGCCGGAGTTCGGCTTCCAGCCTGCGAGCGCCGCGATGTCATCGGCGGTGACGGCCCGACCATCTTCGAGGCGAAGCAGGTTTTCCAGCAGGATCTTGAGCGAGAAGGGGAGGCGGTCGACGCCGGGGAAGCCGCGGTCGCGGAGCGCCTGGAGGGAGTAGTAGGTGTAGGAGGTGCCGCCGACGTCGAGGCGGCTGCGTGAGCCAAAAGAGTTCGGATGCGCCATGCAGTCTTCCTTACCGGGGCCAGGGACCCCTGAATGTGCGTACTCGGACGGCCGATTGAGCGGGTTAGACTGCGGCGCGTGGCGGACCGGTGCCCATGTCCCAAGCCTCCTTCCACTCGTTGGTGGGGGTACTTGGGCCCTTTCCCGGGCGAACTGCCGGGGCGCCATCCTGCCGTGTTCCGCGACTTCTCCCGGCGGGGAGACCGTTGGGCCCGGAGCGGCACCGAATCAGATGGCCTATTCGAAGTATACGCCCGGGCGCGGCATGCGTCCCCTCTTTGGGCACGGAATCCTGCGCGGGGTGGTGACAGTGTCGAGGCGGTGCTGCTACGCTCATGGCGGTAACCAGGTTCCATCGGCCTCACGGAGAGGTCTTCCCCAGTCCAGTCGGCGCTCGATGACCGTAGGTTCCAGGAAATTCAGGAGGTCATCCGAGTGCCGTACACCGATAAGGTGCTCGCCTGCAGCGATTGCGGCGAATCGTTCACCTTCACTGCCGGGGAGCAGGAGTTCCACGCATCGAAGGGCTTCACGCAGGACCCGAGGCGCTGCCCGGCCTGCCGCCGGCTGCGCAAGGCGCAGCAGCCCGGGCAGGGGCAGTTCGAGGCGCGGCCGCCGCGGCAGCTGTTCGATGCGGTGTGCGCCTCGTGCGGGAAGGTCGCGAAGGTCCCGTTCGAACCCCGCGGCGACCGGCCGGTGTACTGCAGCGAATGCTTCCAGCCGCAGCCGAGGGGCCTCTCGAATGCGGCGCCGCGTTCCGGCGGGTTCGGCGGCAGGTCCGGCGGGCGAGAGCGGAGCGAGCGGGACAATTTCGGCGGCTACACGTACCCGGACTTCGAGCCTTACGACCGGGGCGGCCGCGGCGGGCGCAGCTGGAACGACCGCAAGGGCGGCAAGGGCCGCCGCTGGTAGAAGCCCGGGCGCTGCGGGCCGCGGGCGGTTGCTATGATGGGCCGGGGGCCCGTAGCTCAGCGGTGAGAGCAGTCGGCTCATAACCGATCGGTCCTGGGTTCGAATCCCGGCGGGCCCACCAGCTGCGCCGTTCCGCGCAGACTTCGTGCGAAAGGGCCGCGGCCCGGCCGATCTTGACGAGCGTATTCCTTCGCAACACGCTAACCTTCGCGCGGAAGCCGCCGCCTCCCCGGCGGCGCGAGAGGAGACAGCACCATGCCAATCACCCGACCCATCGAACCGCTGACCGGCACCGACGAGGAGCTGCGAAAGGCGCTGGAGGACGCCTTCCTGCCGGCCTTGCTGCCCGCGCTGGCGCAGGCCACCGGCGACTTCTCCATCCTGCGTGAATCGCTCCGCCCGCCCGGGGTGGCGCCCGGGGTCCAGCAGGGCGGCATGACGCCCGCGCAGCAGGAGGAGGCGCGCGCGGTCGCCTTCGAGGCGCTGAAGAAGCTGCGCGACGGCGAAATCCAGGCGGCCGAAATCCCCATTGAGGAGGCCCTGCTCAAGATTACAGCCTGGATGACCGGCTCTCCCGCCTCGGAGGACTACATCCCGCTGCTGCTGGAGGAGCTGGCGCCCGAAGGGCAGGACCCGCGCGCGCCGCGCTGGAGGAAGGACCCGTCAATCCCCTTCGAAGTGCTGATCATCGGGGCCGGCATGTCGGGCATCCTGGCCGGCATCCGCCTCAAGCAGGCGGGCATCCCGTTCACCATCATCGAGAAGAATCACGACATCGGCGGCACCTGGCTCGAGAACACGTACCCCGGTGCGCGGGTCGACGTTTCGAACGCGTTCTACAGCTACTCCTTCGCGCAGAAGATCGACTGGCCGACGCACTATTCGACGCAGCCGGTCCTGCTCGAGTACTTCCAGGAGTGCGCCCGCGAATTTGGCGTCCGGGAGCACGTCCAGTTCAACACCGAGGTGACGCTGCTCGAGTTCGACGAGGACGAGGCCCGCTGGAAGGTCCATGTCCGGCGCGCGGACGGCACAGAGGAGACGCTCACTGCGAATGCGGTGGTCAGCGCGGTGGGACAGCTGAATCGGCCGAAGTACCCGGATATCCCCGGCATGCAGTCGTTCGAGGGGCCGCAGTTCCATTCGGCGCGCTGGGACCACTCGGTGGATCTCACCGGCAAGCGCGTCGCGGTAATCGGCACGGGGGCCAGCGCCGCGCAGTTCATCCCCGAAGTGGCGAAGGTCGCCGGGGAAGTCACGATCTTCCAGCGTACCCCGAACTGGTACGTGCCGGTCCCGCATTACCACGATGAGGTCCCGGAGGGGCTGCGCTGGCTGTTCGCCCATGTGCCGCACTACGCCCACTGGTACCGCTTCTGGCTCTTCTGGAACACGACCGACGGGCTGCTGTCGGCGGCGAAGGTCGACCCCACCTGGCCCGATCGTTCGCGTTCGGTCGGGCCGGAGAACGAGAACCTGCGCATGCTGCTCGCGGCCTACCTGCAGATGCAGTTCGCCGACCGGCCCGACCTCCTGCCCAAGGTGATGCCGGATTACCCGCCGGCGGCCAAGCGGCTGATCCTCGACAACGGCATCTGGGCCCAGACGTTGAAGCGCCCGAATGTTCACCTGGTGACCGAGAAGATCCGCGAGATCACGCCGGCGGGGGTGGTCACGGCCGACGGGGTCGAGCACCGGGCGGATGTGATCATCTACGGGACCGGTTTCCAGGCGTCGAAGTTCCTGACCCCGATGCGCGTCATCGGCCGGGGCGGGAAGGACCTGCATCGCGAGTGGGACGGCGACGCGCGCGCCTACCTCGGCATCACTGTGCCGGGCTTCCCCAACTTCTTCATGCTGTATGGTCCGAACACGAACATCGTGGTCAACGGCAGCATCATCTACTTCTCGGAATGCGAAGTGCAGTACCTGATGGGCTGCCTGAAGATGCTCTTCGATCGCGGCCAGCGCGCGCTCGACGTCCGCAAGGAGGTGCACGATGCGTACAACGAGCGCATCGACCGCGGCAACCTGGAGCGCGTCTGGGGCGTGGCGACGGTCAACAGCTGGTACCGCAACGAAAAGGGACGCTCGGCCCAGAACTGGCCCTTCAACCTGATCGAGTACTGGCAGCAGACGCGGGAGCCGAACCCGGCCGACTACGAATTCATCTAGACCGGCGAGAGACCCACAGCGCGGGGGCGTTCGCGGCCGCGGTCAGCGGCCCAGCGCCCCCGCGCGCTCGTCCGCGACCAGCCGGGCGGCCTCCTCGATGGCCACCACCGAGGTTGCCCCGGTGCGGCGGTCACGCAGTTCGACCCCGCCGCGCTCCAGTGCGCGGGGGCTGACGGTGACCCGTTTTGGCATGCCGAGCAGGTCGGCATCCTTGAACTTGATGCCCGGCGAATCGTCGCGGTCGTCGATGAGCTGCTCGAGGCCCGCTGCCGCGAGTTCCGTTTCGAGGCGGGCGAGGGCGTCTGCGACGGCCGGGTCCTCGCCGCCAAGCACCACCACGTGGACATCGAACGGGGCGACTTCCCACGGCCAGGTGATACCGTCGGCATCGTGGTTGGCTTCGATGATGGCGGCGAGCATGCGTTCGACGCCGATTCCGTAGCAGCCCATCACGCAGGGCCTGCGCTCGCCGCGCTCGTCGAGGTAGTAGACGCCCATCTTCTCGGAGTAGAGCGTCCCGAGCTTGAAGACGTGCCCCATTTCGATGCCACGACGCATGGCCAGGGCGGCTCCGCAGCGGCGGCAGGCATCGCCTTCCCGCGCGAGCGCGATCTCGGCGACGAGGGTGGCGTTCCAGTCCCGCCCGTGGTTGGTGTTCTTGAGGTGGTAGTCGGGCTCGTTGGCGCCGGCCACGAGGTTGACGCCTTCGACGGCGGAGGGGTCGGCCACGACGGTCATCCCCTCGATGCCAACGGGCGACGCGCTGCCAGCAACGAGTCCGAGCCGTTTCACCGTCTCCTCGTCCATCGGTTCGATGTCGGTGGCGTGGAGTGCGTTCTTGAGCTTGACCTCGTTGACCTCGAGGTCGCCGCGGATTGCGACGAACACGGGCTGTCCATCGGCGCGGTAGAACACCGCCTTGAGGGTCTGGCGCGGCTCCACGCCGAGGAAGGCGGCAACTTCGGCGATGGTGCGCTGCCCGGGGGTATGGACCTTCTCCACGGGAAGCGGATCGGCCGGGATGGGGGGTGGCGGGGTGAACTCGGCCTTTTCGGCGTTGGCGGCGTAGTTGCAGCCGGGGCAGAGGAGGATGGTGTCTTCGCCGCTCTCCGTGAGGAAGATGAACTCCTGGCTGTCCTTGCCGCCAATGGCACCGGAATCGGCTGCGACCGGGAGAACGGGCACCCCCGCCCGGCGGAAGATGCGCTCGTAGGCGGCGAACGCGGCGTCGTACGAGGCATCCAGCGTGTCCCAGTCGGTATCGAAGCTGTAGGCGTCCTTCATGGTGAACTCGCGCAGGCGGATGAGCCCGCCCCGGGGGCGCGGTTCGTCGCGGAATTTGGTCTGGATTTGGTAGAGCGTGACCGGGAGGTCGCGGTAGCTCTGGATCGCGCGCGAGGCGAGGTAGGAGATGACCTCCTCGTGCGTTGGGCCGAGCGCGAAGGTGCGCTCCTTGCGGTCGATCAGGCGGAACAGGGTGGGGCCCATCAGTGCCGCGCGCCCGCTCTGCTCCCAGAGCTCGATGGGATGGAGCGCCGGCAGGTGGACTTCCTGGGCGCCCGAGCGGTTCATCTCTTCGCGGATGATCGCCTCGATTTTGCGGACGACGCGCCAGCCGAGCGGCGTGAAGCAGTAGAGGCCGGCGGCCAGCGGCACCACGAGGCCGGCCCGGAGCAGGAGGCGGTGGCTCGCCAGCTCGGCCTCCGAGGGGACCTCCCGGAGAGTTTTGACGAGCATCTGGCGCATGCGCATGGCAGCCTCCGCGGCGACGAGGATGGGGAGAACGTTGCGGGGGAGGTGCGCCTCCGGTCAAGCGCGGCGCGGGCGTTCGAGGTCGTCCGTGTCGAGGATGAGCGTGACCGGTCCGTCGTTGACCAGCTCCACCAGCATCTCGGCGCCGAATTCGCCGCTCTCGCAGGGCACCCCGGTTTCCCGCAGGGCGGTGACGAACGCGTCGAACAGCGGGCGCGCCAGCTCCGGCGGCGCCGCGCGCTCCCACGAGGGCCGGTTGCCGCGGCGGAGGTCGCCGTAGAGGGTGAACTGGCTGACGCAGAGGAAGGCGCCGCCCGCGGCAGCGGCATCGAGGTTCATGCGGCCCTCGGCGTCATCGAAGATGCGGAGCGCGGCAACCTTGCGCGCGAGCCTCGCCGCGTGCCCGGCGGTATCCTCCCGGGCGACGCCCACGAGGACGACGGCGCCTCGCCCGATGGAGCCGATCACGCGCCCGTGAACCGAGACCTGCGCGCGGGTGACGCGCTGGACGACCGCTCTCACCGTGCCGGCGCGGGGTCGCTGAGGATGTCGGGGGGCAGGATGCGCAGGACCGCATCGGCGACGCGCTGCTGCCAGGCGGGGTCGCAGACCGCCTCCGGGTAGCGCTCGCCCGTTTCGATCTCGATGCGAATGAGAAAGCCGGTGATCGTGGCCATTACCAGGTCGACCACGTCGCCCGCGCGGGCACCGGCGACGGGTTCGAAATGGCGCAGGAGTGCACGTCGCCAGCGTGCCCTGGACTCGCTGCGGAGCGCCCAGGCGGTTTCGTCGCCGTTGAGGGTCTCGTTGAGCACAAGGCGGAGGTAGAGAAAGTTTTCGGCAGAAAGCCCCATGGTGCTGGCCACGAGCTCGCGGACGGTTGCGGCCGAGAGGGGACCTTCTGGCCCAGGAGGGGGAAAATGACCGTCAGGGGCCTCCTTCCAGAGCGCCTCGAGGAGGTGCCGCTTCGACGGGAAGTAGTAAAAGATACCGGCATCGGAAAGGCCGCAGCGGCGGGCAATCGTTTTGACGGTCGTTCGGTCGAACCCCTCACGGGCGAAGCACTCGAGGGCGGCCCGGAGGATGCGGGCACGGACGGATTCCGCAGGTTCTGGGAGCGCGGAGTTTTCGGCGACCGTGTCGCTATCCACAGGCCCGCTCCTGGAGGGCGCGTTCAATGGCAACCCGGACCCGCTCCCGATACAGCGGCTGCTGGAGCACCTCTTCGGCCTTCTCCCCGTAGGAAAGAATGGCGTCCCAGAGGATGCCCGAGAGCGTGTGGAACAGGAGGTCGGCCGCCGCCTCGGCGTCGACGGCGAGGCCTGCCCCTGCGACGAGGGCGCGCACTTCTTCCCGGTAGGACGCTTCGCCATCGCGAAAGTAGGCGAGCGCTTCGGGGTCGCCGAGCAGCTGTTGGCGCAGGAGGACGCGCACGAGCGCGATGTTCTGGGCCCACCACGCGAACAGTGCTTCGAGGCGGGCGGCCACGTCCTCCCGGGTGCGCGCGGGCGGCCGCGGGCCGTAGGCGGGCTCGACCATGAGGGCGCGGAGAAGGTCGTACTTGCCGGGGAAGTGGTAGTAGACTGCCGGGTCGGTGACGCCGGCCGAACGGGCGATCATGCGGACGGAGGTGGCGTCGAAGCCGTACCGGGCGAAGAGGTCACGCGCGCAATCGAGAATTCGCTGGCGTGTGCTGCCCGCACCCGCTCCTCCTGCGTGGCCTGCCGCGCGCTCGCGCCCCATGCGGCGGAGTATACGGGTGCCCTTACCGCCGGGGTAGGCGTCCCGGGTCAGGAGGCCGCTGCAGCTTCGCCGGTCGAGGTTTCGCTGCCGCTGGAGGAGTCGGAGTCGGAACCGCTGTCAGAGCTCGAATCGGAGAAGGCCGATTGCTTGTTGCGGCTATCGGTGATGTACCAGCCGGTGCCCTTGAAGACGATGGGGGGAGCGTGGAGGACGCGCTTGGCTGTGCCCTTGCCGCATTCTTCGCAGGTGTGGGTGGTGGGCGCATCGAAGCCCTGGCGAAGCTCGTACGTCGCGCTGCAGGCCGGGCAGTGGTATTCGTAGGTAGGCAACGGAGCACCTCGCCATGCTGGGGATCGGTGGTACGGATGCTGATTCAATCTTTCCCGTCTTAGCACTCAAGTGTCAAGAGTGCTAAGACGGGCCGGGGAGGGGGCATTCGTCGGTTGGGCGATGGACCGTACAATCGTCCCGGAGAGGTGCCCGAGTGGTTTAAGGGAACCGTCTTGAAAACGGTCGTGGGGAAACCCACCGTGGGTTCGAATCCCACCCTCTCCGCCACCGTGAAACTGGCGCCCCGCGGCCCGGCCGCGGCAGCCTGTTTCCTGCACGCCGCGGGGTGTAGCTCAGCCTGGCAGAGCGCTTGGTTTGGGACCAAGAGGTCCCGCGTTCGAATCGCGGCACCCCGACCAATCTCTCCCTCCCTGTCGTTTTGCCCGGCGGCCGGGCGTGCCCTAGCATGGGCATATCCAGTGCCTGCCCTGGCGGGGCCCCATGAGTGACGAATTCGGCGTCGACCTGGACGAGGTGTTCCGGGTCATCGATACCGCGGAAGTCCTGGTTGTGCGCTTCCATTTCATCGATCGCCGCCTGCTGGTCGATTTCCGCACGCGGCCGGGGGTCGAGCCGCTGGTCCGGGTGGTACCCCGCGCGGAGTCGGTGGAGGACCGTTTCCGCTCCATCAAGCGGCTGCGGCCGGAGTTTCCGCTCCCGGAGCGGGTGCTCAGCTTCCACTGGCCGCGGTCCGTGCCTGTGCTGCTGGCCAGCGGCGCGTGGCAGCGGCTTGTCGATCGGGCATCAGCGCTCGGTTCCGATGAGACGACCGATGCCTGCGCGCGGGCGCTCGAGGAGTTGATGGCGCTCGAGCGCAAGGAAGTAGTGGCCGCCATCCGGGGCGCAGCGAGCTACCAGACGCTCTGGGAGCGCCGGGGGTGACGTCCCGGGTCATCGACCTTCGCAGCGACACGGTGACGAAGCCCTCGCCCGCGATGCGGGCCGCTATGGCAGCTGCGGAAGTGGGCGATGACGTGTTCGGGGATGACCCGACTGTCAATCGGCTCGAGCTGAAGGCCGCTGAGCTCATGGGCAAAGAGGCGGCGCTGTTCGTGCCGAGCGGCACGATGGCGAACCTCGTCGCGCTCCTGACGCACACGAGCCCGGGCGATGAGGTCATCCTCGGCGACCAGTCGCACATCTTCCAGTACGAAGTCGGCGGTGTGGCGCGGATTGCCGGGCTCGT
>DAOUCS010000003.1:0-2708 GCA_034431815.1 Dehalococcoidia bacterium | reverse complement strand
CGGGGGAGATAGCGAACTACGGCAAGATCCAGGACCAGACGCTCATCGACGGTGTCGCTGCTATCGAGCGGACGCTCGATCGGGAGGAGGCCCGCCGCAAGGTGCTGGAATTCCAGAACCTCGCCAACGAGCGCATGTACGTCATCCCGCTCCCGGTCGGCGCCCTCGGCGCCTTCGTGGCAGTCCAGGGGAACGTCCGCAACGCCGATGTCTACCAGGTGCCGGGCCAGGGATGGGGGACGGAGGTGGTCCCCTACCTCTGGAAGGCGTCCTGAAACGCAGCACTCGAGGAGGTGAGCACGATGCCGCGCGAAACCCTCGCCGCCATTGTGGGGATGGGATGCACGCCCTACGGCGACCATTACGGCGAGACCGCCGAGGACCTGCTCGTCGAAGCCTGCTGGGAGGCGTTCGACGATGCCGGCGTCGGCCCGGAAGACATCCAGGCGGCCTGGCTGGGCGGCGGCGTCACCGGCCAGACGCTCGCCCATGCCTTGAAGCTCAACTTCGTGCCTGTGAGCCGGGTGGAAAACTGGTGTGCCACCGGCAGCGATACCCTGCGGAACGCAATCCTCGCGGTGCGGAGCGGCGAATACGACGTCGTGCTGGCCGCCGGGGTGGTTGCTCGGAGCGACCGGTACCGCGACCCGCGCAGGCGGAACGGCGTCTTCAGCGGGGGGCCGACGGGCGAATGGTTCTGGGGCGAAGAACTCGAGTTCGGCGGCCCGCCGGCGGGCACCTTCGCCACTTTCGCCACCCGCTACATGCACCACTACGAGCTCAGCTACGAGCAGCTCAAGCTCGCCCTCGGGTCGATCGCCCTCAAGAACTACGCCAACGGCTTGCTCAATCCGAAGGCCGCCCTGCACGTGAACCTCGACATGGAGGGGTACATGGCGGCGCCGATGATCTCCTGGCCGCTCGGCCTCCATGACTGCTGCGTCATGCCTTTCGGTGCCGCCGCCGCCGTGGTGGTCTCCGAGCGCGTGGCGCCCCGCTTCCGCGACGACTACGTCGCCGTCCGCGGCGTGGGGATGTCGGTGGGCACCAAACGGTACCGCATGGACCCCGACTACGACTGGGTGCACTTCCCGGAGAACGTCATCGCTGCCCGGCGTGCGTACGAGCAGGCAGGCATCGCCGATTCGCTCCGGGAAATCGACGTTGCCTGCCTGCACGATGCCTTCACGGTCGTCGAGCTCGTCACCACGGAAGATCTCGGCTTCGCCCCCCGGGGTCGGGGCGGAGACTACGCGCGGGAGGGCGTCTTCCTCCGCGACGGGGAGCTGGCCATCAACACGAACGGCGGCCTCAAGAGCTTCGGGCACGGGGTCGGCTCTTCGGGCCTCCACAAGGCGTACGAGGTGTACAAGCAGCTGCAGGGCAAGTGCGGGGAGCGGCAAGTGAAGGGCGCGCGGGTGGGCCTTACCCACGACCAGGGCGGCTACCCCGGCACGTATACGAGCGTGGTGACCATCTTCGCGATTCGCGATTGAGCGGTGGGGAGGCTGGCGATGGCGAGCAGAGCACGGCTTGGCACTGGCAAGGTTCTCTCAGCAGAGGAGGCCGTCCGCCTCATCGCGGACGGCGCCTGCATCACCATCTCCGGGACCATCGGCTGGCTCTACCCGGCGAAGCTGCTCCAGGCGCTCGAAATCCGCTTCCTCACGGAGGGGCATCCCAGGGATCTCACCTGGTTCGACCCCTTCCCGACCGGCGTCCCCGGGATCGAGCCGCTCTCCCACGCCGGGTTGCTGCGCCGGGTCATCGGCGGGTGGCTCACGCCCTACCCGCGGCTGCAGTCCATGATCCTGAACGACGAAATCGAAGCGTACATGTACCCCCTCGGCACGCTCAGCTTCTGGCTCCAGGCGATGGCGGCGGGGCGGGACTTCTACCTCACGAAGGTCGGACTCGGAACGTACGTCGACCCGCGGCAAGGGGGAGGGCGCCTCAACCGCCGGACCACCGATGAGCTCGTCTCCCTGGAACTGGTCGGGGGCGAGGAGTACCTCCGGTACCGGCAGCTCCCCATCCACGTCGCGCTCCTGCGCGGGTCCGTGGTCGACGAAGAGGGCAACCTCTCGCTCGAAGGCGAGACGGTGACGATGAACTCCCTCTACCAGGCCATCGCGGCGAAACGCTTCGGCGGGGTCGTCATTGCCCAGGCGAAGCGCCTGGTGGAAGCCGGGAGCATTCCGCCCCGGCTCGTTGCGGTGCCCGGCGTACTCGTCGACGCCGTGGTTATCGACCCCGACCAGCACCGCGATGAGGCAAGCCCGGACCTCGAATGGCTCGTCCCCGACTTGCGGCTCCCTCGTCCGCCCGTGTCCGTGCTCGCCTCATCGTCGAAGCTGGTGTGGCGGGAGTGGTTCGAGTCCGGCCGCGCAGATCCGGACACCAAGGGCGAAGCCGGCCCGCTGGAGCGGCTCCTCGCAGCGGGCGGCGCCGCCGACCGCCTGGTGGCCCGGCGGGCCCTCATGGAGCTCCGACCCGGGAGTCTCGTCAACGTGGGCACCGGCCTCCCCACGCGCGACCTCATTCCTGCAGCCATCGAAGAGGGGCTCGACGCCTGCTGCGAGCTCTCCATCGAAACGGGAGTCCTCGGCGGTTACCTCAATGGGGCGGGGTTCCGCTCGAATATGCGGGCCGTGCTCGATACACCCGCCATCTTCAGCGTCTACGCCTCCGGCATCCCCGAGGCGACT
>DAOUCS010000002.1:0-4259 GCA_034431815.1 Dehalococcoidia bacterium | reverse complement strand
TCCGGCTCGTTGAGGGGCAGGCAGGCGCCGGCGAGGAGGGCCAGGAGCAGGGGCAGTGCGAGGAGCCGGCGTTTCACGGCCGCCGAGGATAGCAAATCCTCGCGACATCTCCTGACGGGGTGGAGGGCGAGGGGCCGCCGATGCCGCCGGGGTGGAGGGTGGGCTCGAATGGGATTCGCCGGCGGGGCGCGGATCGCGTATCATGCGGGCGATTGCGGGACAGGTTCGTTCGAACGCGCCTGTCTCAGACTGGCACCGAAGTAAGGAAAGGCTCTTGGAACTGCAGAACGTGGTCATTGTGGATGGGGTCCGCTCGGCGTTTGCCCGGGGCGGGCGCGGCAAGCTGGTCGCGACGCGGCTGGATGAGGCGGGTGCGCGGGTGCTGCGCGCGCTGCTGGAGCGGAACCCGAAGGTGAAGCCCTCGATGATCGAGGACATCGGCCTCGGCAACGTGGGCGGCGCGGGCGAGCTGGCGGGCATCGGCGCGGATACCATCGCGCGGCTGGCGGGGCTGCCCTCGGAGGTCTCGGCGTTCGATACGAACCGCCAGTGCGGGTCGAGCATGGAAGTGCTGCACCGCATCGCGCAGTCGATCGCGGTCGGCGCGACGGAGGTCGGCATCGCGATGGGCGCGGAGCGGATGGGCCGCCAGCTCGGCGGCGGCCAGCGCGGCCCGACGACCCGTATCACGGAGTTCAACCGGCGCCGGCTGGAGCAGACGCCGGAGCAGCGCAACATGGCGCCGGACCACTTCGAGAACTTCTCGGTGCCGTTCCCGGACGAGATCCTCGATTACTCGCCGGTGCTCTCGATGGTGCAGACCGCCCAGAACGTGGCCGAGGTGTACAACCTGAGCCGCGAGGAGCTCGACCAGTTCGCGGTGGAGAGCCACCGCAAGGCGGTCGCGGCCTACGAGAAGGGCGTCTACAAGGACGAGATCATCCCGCTCGAGGTGGAGGACCCGGTCTTCGATGCCGAGGGCAACTGGGTGGAATCGGAGCGGGGGAAGATGATCGTGTTCGACCGGGACGAGTGCATTCGGCCGGGGACGAACATCGAAACGCTCAGCCAGCTGCCGCCGGTGAAGGGCATCGTGAGCCCGACGGGCCAGGAGCTGCGGATCACCGCGGGCAACAGCTGCCCGACGAATGACGGCATCAGCGCGGTGCTGCTGATGAGCGAGAAGAAGGCGCTCGAGCTCGGCCTCGAGCCGCTGGCCCGCATCAAGGGCTACGGCATCGCCGGGATCAAGCCGCAGGTGATGGGCCTCGGGCCGGTTCCTTCGACGAAGAAGGCGCTCCGGCACGCTGGCATCGAGGCGGACCAGATCGACCGGGTGGAGTTCAACGAAGCGTTCGCGGCGCAGGTCATCCCGTCCTGTCGGGAGCTGGGCATCCCGATGGAGAAGGTGAACGTGAACGGCGGTTCGATTGCCATCGGCCACCCGCTGGGGGCCACCGGCGCCCGCCTGGTGCTGACCGTGGCGCACGAGCTGCGCCGCAGCGGCAAGAAGTACGGCCTGGCGACCCAGTGCATCGGCGCCGGGATGGGCATCAGCACGATCATCGAAGCGCTCTAGCCGCTCGAGGGACGCACGAACGAAGGACGCCGGGGGCCGCTGGCCCCCGGCGTTGTGCTGCCTGGCCTGCACCCGGCCTTTACCGCGGTAAGGGGTCCTGACGGGCACGTAACGGGGCGTCGGCGAAGATTGCCGGGAAGTTCTGTGTGGGGGCTGCACATGAAACGTAGGCTGCTGATTTCTGGCGGCGCGGTAGTCGTCGCGGCCGTGCTGGCGGCGGTTGGCGTCTGGTACTTCTACCTCCGGAGCGATGCGCCGGAGGAGGTTTCGCTCGAAGGGGCGCTGGAGACGGTGCGCACGCCGACCGCGGCGGCCGGGAGCGGCGGCACCCCGGCGGCGACTGCGCCAGCCTCCGGCGGGCAACAGGGGAGCGGGCAGGCGGCCGGGGTAGCCGGCACCTGGGGCATCGCCTCCCAGGGCGAGACCTTCGTGGGCTACCGGGTGAAGGAGGAGCTGGCGCAGGTGGGCGCGGTGACGGCCGTGGGCCGCACGAAGGACGTGAAGGGGACGGTGACGATTCAGGGGAACACGGTGAAGGCGGGGAGTTCGTTCACGGCGAACATGCAGGCGCTTCAGAGCGACCGCTCGCAGCGGGATAACGCGCTTCGCCGGCAGGCGCTGGAAACCGACCGCTTCCCGACCTCGACCTTCACGCTGAGCGAGGATGTGACGCTGCCCGAGGGGTTCGCGAACGGCGAGGAGTTCTCGACGACGCTGAAGGGGAAGCTCGAACTGCACGGGGTAACGCGCGCTGTGGAGATCCCGGTGCAGGCGAAAGTGGAGAGCGGGCTGATCGTGGTGGTCGGCTCGGCGGAGATCGTCTTCGCGGACTACGACATCGCTCAGCCCCGGGCGGCGATCGTCCTGAGCGTCGAGGACCGCGGGGTGCTGGAGTTCCAGCTGGTGCTCGCGCGGAACTGAACGCGGGCCTTCAGGACGCGGCGATAACGGCGACCCCGGCGAGCGCGAAGCCGGCCCCGGCAAGGCGGCGGGCGGTGAACCGCTCACCGGTGAACAGCCGGGCCAGCAGGAGGGTCTGCACCGGGTAGAGCGAGCCGAGGACGGAGGCCACGGCGACGTTGCCGCGGCTGGTGGCAAGGGCGAAGGCGAGGTTCGCCGCGGTATCGACGACGCCGATGCTGCCCAGGCGGAGCGCGCCGGCGGCGCCCGGCCAGCGGAGCCCGCGGGCGGCGCGCCCGATGGCGGCCGTGGAAAGCGAGGCCCCAAAGCGGGCGGCGAGCACCGCGACAAGGGCATCGCCATCGCTGGACGAGGCCCGGCCGATGAGCAGGAAGAAGAGGCCGAACGCGAGGGCGGCGGCCAGCCCGAGCAGCACGGGCCGGAGGTGGTGCCCGGTGGGGAAGAGGCGGCCTTCGGGCGGAAGCGAGACGAGGATGATGCCGGCAAAGGCGAACGCCATGCCGGCGAGGGCAACGTTGCCCGGGGATTCGCCGGTCAGGAGGACGGCGGCGACGGGGAGGACCGCGCCGCAGGCGGAGAGCGGCGCGACGACCGCCGATTCGCCGAGGGAGAGGCCCTGGTAGAGGGCCATGCCGCCGAAGCTGGTGGCGAGGCCGGCGGTCAGGCCCCAGAGGAGCGCCTCGCGGCCGATCTCCGGGCGGAGGAGGAGCACGGTCGCAGCGAGGAGGAGGGTGGCCGCGATGTGCGAGGCGAGGGAGACGGTGAAGACCGGCAGGCGGGCGGTGAAGCGGCCGCCAAGGAAATCGGAGGTGCCCCAGGCGAGCGCAGCCCCGAGTCCGAGGAAGATGCTGGTCATGGACGGCCGGGGCGCGCTGCCGGGCTAGTCGGCGTCGTCATCGGCCTCGCCATCGGCGGGTTCGCCCGGTTCGAGGCCCAGGGGGAGGGTTTCGTTGAGCGGGGCATCGGCGGCGCCGTTGTCGGCCCGGCGGCGGCGGGCCGCGCGGTCGTCGTTGTCGCCGTTGAGGGTGAAGGCGGCAATGGACGCGACCTGGTCGCCCTCGTTGACGCGCATGACGGTGACGCCCTGGGTGTTGCGGCCGATGAGGCTGATGCCATCGACGCGGGTGCGCACCACGATGCCGTCGCGGGTAACGAGCATGAGCTCCTGGCCGGGGGAGACCATGCGGCAGGCGGCGACTTTGCCGGTCTTTTCGGTGATGTTGAGGGTCTTCACGCCCTGGCCGCCGCGCCCCTGGACGGGGTATTCCTCGATGCGGGTGCGCTTGCCGAAGCCGCGTTCGGAGATGATGAGGAGCTGGGAGCCATCGTCGGTGGTTTCGACGCCGACGACGTAGGCATCGCCGGTGAGGCGCATGCCGCGGACGCCGCCGCTGGTGCGGCTGGCCTCGCGCAGGTCGTCGATCCGGAAGCGGATGGCCTGGCCTTCGCTGGAGACGAGGATGACGTGGGTGTCGTTGGTGGCCATGCGGGCGGCGATGAGCTGGTCGCCGGGCTCGAGATTGAAGGCGATCTTGCCGTTGCGGCGGACCTCTTCGAACTCGGCGAGGCGGGTCTTCTTGATCTCGCCGTTGCGGGTGGCGAGCAGGATGTAGTCGCGGTCGTAGGAGCGGACGGGGAGGATGGTGGTGACGCGCTCGCCGTCTTCGAGGTCGATGAGGTTGACGATGGGGAGGCCCTTGGCCTGCTTCTTGGTATCGGGGATATCGTAGGCGCGGAGGTGGTAGACGCGGCCGCGGTC
>DAOUCS010000001.1:0-4262 GCA_034431815.1 Dehalococcoidia bacterium | reverse complement strand
GCAGGGAAGGTGGGAGGTTGGAGGTGGGAGGTGGGAGATGGGAGATGGGAGCCGGGAGAAGGTGCGAGGTTGGAGGTGGAAGGTTGGAGGTGGGAGCGGGGAGCGGGTTCTGTCAACCCGGCGGTAAATTTGTGACGAAAAGCGCAAAGAGGTATTGACAGGGCGGGGCGGGCGCTGGTAGCTTCCGGCAGGTGAACGGCGTTCGCGCCGTTTGCGTGTGCGTTCGGTCCACAATGCACCACCTGCCTAGTGCGCCGGTTGGCGCAGCGGGGGAACCACTTTCCCGGGGCGAACGCGGCTGGCAGCGATGTCATCCGCCAGGGCGCCTTCCGCCCGAGCCCGTCAGCTAACCCCGTCGGCAGTCTGGAAGGCCTGGCGAGCAGGCAGCTCGTTTCGAGGTCTTTTTTTCTGTCCTCGAAGAGAACAGTTCGATACCGCAAACGTTAGAGGAGGGATTTGTTCATGCCAGCATTGCAGGCAGCACCGCCGAAGTCGTGCCCGAAGTGCCGGGGGTCGATGATCGTGGAGCGGGACTGGCACGGGACCTACGGGAGCTGCATCATGTGCGGCTACGTGCACGAGGTGCTGACGAGCCCGCCGGTTGACCTGGCGGCGGAGGAGGCGGCCCTGCCGCAGCGTCAGCGGCGCCGGCAGCCGTCGCACGGGAAGCTGCGGCTCTGATTCGAGGCGAACGGGAACGGGTTCCCGGCGAAACCCCCGCGGCAGCGCGGGGGTTTCGCTTTTCGCGGGGGGTGCGGGGTCTTTACAATGCGCGCTTCGGAGGTGATGCAGAGCTATGCCGTACATTCGTCTTTCGATCATGAAGCCGCGCCGGGGCGAGGAGGCGCGAGTTGAGGAGCTGCTTCGGAAGCTTGATGCGGCGGTTTCGCAGCAGCCCGGGTGCCAGGTGACGTATGTGATGCGCCCGCACGATGAAAGCGGTGAGATTGCGCGGCTGGCGATTTATGACTCGGAGGACGCGGCCGAGCGGGCTGCGAACGACACGCGCATCATGGCGCTGCGCTCGGAGCTGCACCTGCTGGTGGAGCCGGGCCACGCTGAGCGGGCGTTCTTCACGATCTGAGGGGGCGGATGCCCGTGCTCCGCTGCGGCGGGCCGCGAAATTGGGCGGGGCGATTCCCTGATGACGGGGGAATCCCGGGGGAGGATCAGGGTTTTCGCCAATTCGCCGGGGCGAGGGCCGGCCTAGACTTCTCGGTGCTGACGGCGCTGATCCCGCGGGGGAGCCGCGCCGGGAGGCCGGGCCGCCAGGCGGCGGGACGGTCGAGTTTCACCAGAGGAGTGCTTGCGATGAATCAGCTTCGGCCTCAGCCTCGGAGTCTCCAGGGCCGGCCCGGTGGGGCCGGTCGCGGCAACACGCCGATTCGCATTCTGCTGGTCGATGACCACGCGGTGATTCGGCAGGCGTTGCGGATGCTGCTCGAGGCGCAGCCGGAGCTGGAGGTGGTGGGGGATGTGGAGAACGGCCGCGAGGCGGTGCAGGCGGTGGAGCGGCTGCAGCCGGATGTGGTGCTGATGGACGTGGTGATGCCGGGCCTGAACGGGCTGGAGGCGACACGGCAGATTCGGCGGACATCGCCGGGGACGCGGGTGGTGGTGCTGAGCGGCTTCGTCGATGAGGACCAGCTGCTCGATGCCATCCGCTCCGGGGCTTCGGGCTACATCATCAAGAAGTCGGATGTTTCGGAGCTGGTGCTGGCCATCCAGACGGTGCACCGGGGGAACAGCTACTTCTCGAGCGCGTTGAGCGAGGGCTTCGACCTGGCGGAGGTGCTGTACCAGGCGAAGCGTTCGGACCAGCGCAACGGGATGGAGACGCTGACGAGCCGGGAGCGCGAAGTGCTCCAGCTCATCGCCGAGGGATACACGAACCAGGGCATTGCGAACGAGCTGTACATCTCCGTGAAGACGGTGGAGGCGCACAAGGCGCACATCATGGCGAAGCTGCACGCGCGCAACCGGACCGACCTGATTCGCTATGCGATTCGCAAGGGGATCGTGCGCCTGGAGAGCGTGGACGAGGCGCAGGCGATGCTGGACGAGCGCGAGGCAGCCGCCGGGTAGGCGTGGGCTTCGGGAAGGCAAGGGGAAAGGGGCCCCGGGATGGGGCCCCTCGTGTTTTCGCTCTGACGCGAGCCGCCGGGCGTCGGGTTCAGCCCATGCCCGCGAGGCGCTTGCGCTTCTGGGCGACGTAATCGACGAGGATGTACTCGCCGAGCTTATCGGGGGTGGTGTAGAAGACGCGGCCCTTGTTGATCCGGGCGACCTGGTTGACGAACTCCTTCAGGTAGTAGTTACGGTCGAGCATGAAGGTGTTGATGGTGATGCGCTTCTGGGTGCAGCGCTTCACCTCCTTGAGGGTTTCGCGGATGGTGATCGGGCTGGGCGGGTAGGCGAAGTAGGAGCGCCCGCGTTCGAGGTGGGCGGTGGGTTCGCCGTCGGAGATCATGATGATCTGGCGGGTGCCCTGGGTGTGCTTGGCGAGGAGCCGCTGGGCGATCATGAGGGCGTGGTGCATGTTCGTGCCGAGGACGGATTCGTCCCAGCGGACGTAGGGGAGTTCATCGGCCTTGAGTTCGCGGGCGTAGGCGCTGAAGCCGATGATGTAGAGGCTATCGCGCTGGTACTGGGAGGAGATGAGGTTGTTGAGGGCCATGGCGACCTTCTTGGCGGCCTGGAATGAGCCGCGCAGGGCCATGGACCAGCTGAGGTCGAGCATGATGACGGTGGCGGTCTGCGTGAGGAGTTCGGTGCGGGCGACCTCGAAGTCATCGGGGCGAAGGCGGAGCGGCGTGCCGGGGCCCTCGCGGTACATCGAGTTCATCATGGTCTTTTGGATGTCGAGGTAGAACGGGTCGCCGAACTCGTACGGCTTGGTGGTGTCGGTGCGTTCGCCGCCGGTGCCGGTTTCGCGGACTTCGTGCTTGCCGAAGGAATCGGCTTTGAGCTGCTGGTAGATTTCGACGAGGGCGCGCTGGCCGATTTTGCGGGTGCCGCGGGGGGTGAGCTCCCACTGGTTGCCCTTCTTCCGGATGTAGCCGGCTTCCTCGAGGATTTCGAGGAACTGCTTGAGCTGCTCGAGGGTTTCGCGGGCTTCGGGGCCGAGGAGCTCTTCGAGTTTCTCGGCGTCGATGTCGTCGATATCGCCGCCGTACTGGGTGCGTTCGAGCTGGCGTTCGAGCTCGTCGATGGACTGCATCTGGTCCATGAGGCGCATGGCGGACTGGAGGTCGAGCTCTTCGTCGCCGCGGAAGGGGTACTGGTTGCGCAGGTCGCGCATGGGGTAGAGGTATTCGAGGTTCTGGGCGAGCTCGGAGAGGGCCTGCTGGAGTTCGGGGTCGCCGATCTTGTCGGAGAGGAGGTCCTGCAGCTGCTGGCGGAGGTCGCCGGGGAGGGAATCGAGGAGGGACTGCATCTGTCCCATCTGGTGCTGCATCTGCTGGATGAGTTCATCGAGCGATTGCGGCGGGTTATCGCCGAAGAGGTCGCCGTATTTCTGCATGAACTCATCGAAGTTGGGCTCCTTGCCGGCCATGCGGTCCTGGAGCATCTGGTTGAGGTCGCGCACCATGTCCTTCATGCGCTGGAGGTCTTCGGGGGACATGTTGGCGATCTGGTTGTAGAGGTCCTTGAAGAAGGTATCGAGCATGGCCTTCTTCAGGGATTCGAGGAGTTCGTTGAATTTCTGCTGGGCCTCTGGGTCCATGAACTCGTAGTTCTGGAGCTGGCGGACCTGGCCGGCGACGTCCTCGGGGAGGTTCTGGAGGAACTCCTTCTTCTTGCTGGCGATGTTGCGGAGCATCTCGGCGAATTCGCGGGGCGGCGTGGGAGCGGATTCGCCGGGCTGGCCGGGCTGCTGCTGGCCGCCTTGCTGCTGCTGCCCGGACGGCTGCTGCTGGCCTTGCTGGCCGGCCGGCGATTGCTGGGCTTGGGCGCCGGGCTGCTGCTGACCCTGGGGTGGTTGGTGGCCCTGCTGGCCTTCCTGCCCGGCGGTTTCGGCCTCCTGGAGGCGCCGGTCGAGGGTTGAGCGTTCGAGGTCGAGGATTTCGTCGAGCTGCCGCTTGAGGTCATCGAAGATGGAGGAGAGGTTGAAGCGGTCGAGCTGCTGGCGGCGCTGCTGGCGAAGCTGCTGGAGGAGGTCGCGGAGGCCCTGCATGCGCTGGCCCATGGGGTTGCGCATGCCGCGCTGCATGAGGTTGCGGAGGGCGTGCTGGAGGTCCCCGAAGTTCATGAGGTCGTCG